>NZ_BAAGZM010000132.1:0-8774 GCF_054778495.1 Hymenobacter agri | reverse complement strand
ACCAGCCGCGTGAGGTGGGCGCCGCAGCCCAGCGCCACGCCCAGGTCGCGCGCCAGGCTGCGGATGTATGTGCCCTTCGAGCACACCACCCGGAAATCAACCTCCGGCAGGGCTATGCGCGTGATTTCGAAGGTTTTGATGTCAACGGTTTTAGACTTGATTTCGGCTTCCTGGCCGTTGCGGGCCAGCTCGTAAGCGCGCTTGCCATCTACTTTCACGGCCGAGAAAATGGGCGGCGTTTGCTGGATGAGGCCGGTGAACTGCGTGGTGGCGGCCCGAATATCTTCGTCGGTGAGGTGGGCGTAGGGGCGGGCCATGTCCACGGCGGTTTCGAGGTCGAAGCTGGGCGTGGTTTCGCCGAGACGGAAGGTGCCGGTGTACTCCTTTTCCTGCGCCTGAATCTGGTCGATTTCCTTGGTTTTCTTGCCGGTGCAGAGAATGAGCAGGCCGGTGGCCAAGGGGTCGAGCGTGCCGGCGTGGCCGATTTTCTTAATGCGCAGGGCATTCTTCACCTTGCGCACCACGTCGAACGAAGTCCACGTCAGCGGCTTGTCGAGCAGCAGCACTTCGCCGGTTTCAAAATCGTAGTCGGCCAGGGTTTTCGTCGTCATCGGGTATTACAATACGTTCAACGGAAGTTTAAGCGCCAGCATCAGCAACAAGATACCGCCCGCAATGATGCGGTAGATGCCAAAGGCCCGGAAGCCGTACTTCGCCACGAAGCCCACAAACAGCCGGATGGCCAGCAGCGCCACCACAAAAGCCACCACGTTGCCCAACACCAGCATCTTGATTTCGGCCCCCGAAAACAGGTGCGCGATGTCGATGCCGGCCGCTTTGGCTTCCTTGTAATAGTCGTACACGTCCTTTACTGCGGCCGCCGCCATCGTGGGCATAGCCAGGAAAAAGGCAAACTCAGCCGCCGCGCGGCGCGTCAGCTTCTGAGTGAGGCCGCCCACGATGGTGGCCGCCGAGCGGCTGGTGCCCGGCACCACGGCCAAGCACTGGAACAGGCCAATCATCAGCGCTTCCTTGAAGCTGGGGTTGGTAACCGGGTGGCCGCCTTCCTTGGGGTCTTCCTGCGGAAACCAGCGGTCGACGAACAGCAGCACCACGCCGCCCACTACGAGCATCACCGCCACGGTTGTCACCGATTCCAGCAGCGCATCGATGTGCTTCTTGAAGAGCAGACCCACCAGCACAATCGGCAAAAACGCCACCAGCAGTTTCAGGTAGAAGTCAATGCTCTGGAAAAAACGCTTCCAGTACACCACCAGCACCGAGAGGATGGCCCCCAGCTGAATCAGGACCAGGTAGAGCTTAAAAAACGGCGTGGGCGGAATGCCCAGCAGGGCCGAGGCAATAACCATGTGCCCGGTGCTGGAAACGGGCAAAAACTCGGTAAGGCCCTCCACGATGGCGAGGAGCAGCGCGTGCCAATAAGTCATCTAATCAATTAACAATGAACAGTGGGCAATGAGCAATTCGATAGGGACAACGGAGTGGCGACGCATTGCGCGGCAGCCCAACTCATCGTTCGTTGCTCATGGAGGCTTGCCTAGGGGCGCTTGTAAGTGGGCGCAGCCGGCATTGCGGGCGTGGCCGGAGCTACCGGGTCGGGCAGAGTGAAGCCCGTAGTCGGGGCTGCGGCGGGGGCAACCGGCGTGGCCACTACCGATTGGTCGCGCACCATAATGGCGGCAAATTCCACGGCGAAGCCGGCCAGCAGCAGCAGCGGCCCCAGCGTGATGCCAACGAAGTCTTCACCGTAGTTGGCTTTATCGCCAAACATCATGGTGATGAAGCCGGCGGCGAGCAGGGCCAGGCCCGCCCACATCAGGCGGTAGTTGCGGGGGCCGAAGGCGAAGCGGAAAGAGGTGGGTTGCATATGCTGGGAGTAATTCGGGTCAGAAAAGGAACGTCATGCTGGGCTTGTCGAAGCATGACGTTCTAGTACAGGTCGTCGAGCGACATTTTGAGGTACTTGTGCACGGCGCGGGCCGAACTGAAAAAGCCGATAACCACGCCCAGCACTACCACGCTCAGCAGGAGCAGGCCCAAGCGCAGGTCGTCGCGCAGCAGGCGTAGCTCGCGCACTTCGAGGTAGGCGTATTGCAGCAGGGCCACCAATATCAGCGCGGCCAGCACGCCGCTGGCCAAGCCCTGCCAGGTAGCGCGCCGCAGAAACGGCTGCTGGATAAAGAGGCGCGTGGCGCCCACCAGTTGCATGGAGCGGATGAGAAACCGCTGCGAGAACAGCGCGAGCTTAATCGTATTGTTAATCAGAATGACCACCACCAGCACCAGCACCGCCGCGAAGCCCAGCAGCACCAGGCTCACCCGCGTCAGGTTATTGTTGATGCTGGCGAACAAATCCTGCGGGTACTGCACCTCAAACACCCCGCGCTGCGTGCTGAGGCTGCGGTTGAGCTGGCGCAGGTGCGTGGTATCGGTGAATTCGGGCTTGATTTTGAGCACGTAAGCGTCGCGCAGCGGATTGTCGCCCAGAAACTGGCGGAAGTCTTCGCCAGTGCTTTGCAGCAACTGGCGCGCGCCTTCCTCCTTGCTCACGAAGCGAATTTGCGGCTTGCCGTCGCGCTCGGCCACGTAAGGCTGCTGGCCCAAGTCCTGCTGCAGGCGCAGCAACTCGGTTTCGGGCAGGTCGCGGTCAAGGTACACCTGCACTTCCAGGTTCTCGCGCACCACCTCGCTCAGCTTCTGCGCGTGCACCAGCAGCAGGCCGAACAAGCCAATGACCACCAGCGCCAGCGTGATGCTGAACACCACGAGCAGGGTGGGGTAGGAGCCGAGCTTTTTCTTGCGGGTGTGCGGGGTGGTGGGGGCAGCCATATTCGGGCAAAGGTAGCGAGTGGGAGGCGTCAGGGAAAAAGAACGTCATGCTGAGCGCAGTCGAAGCATCTCTACCGCCAAAGTATTCATTTACTATTGCGGTAGAGATGCTTCGACTGCGCTCAGCATGACGTTCCTATTGTTTTTCATTCGCCAACTCACAGATTCGTCCGTGGGTCGTCGTCCACGTTCAGCACCTCCTTGTTCTCGCGGGCCTTTTGCGTGTTGCGCTCCTTCCGCTTGGGAATCAGGCGCGTGAACAGCTCCCCGAACGTATTAAACTGCTCCGTATAAAGCAGCGAGACGCCGGCGCGGGGCTGGTTAATGGTTTCGAGGTCGCGCGGGGTGGTTTCGTAGCGCAGCTTCGCCCGGAACTTACCGTCGGCGCGCAGGTAATATTCCAAACTCAAATCGCCGAGCAGCGAAGCCTGGCCGGCGGTGTTGGCCGTGGTGGGCGTAATGCCGCCGCCGGTGTTCTGGCTCACCAGGTTGGGGTTGTTGGTGAAGCCGCCCTCGCGGGTCACGCGCAGGCGGCCGTTCAGGAAGGAATAGCTCAGGCGCACCTGTAGCGCCTGCAGCTGCTCGGCGCTGAGGCCGTTGATGTTGAAGTCGATTTCCAGGTTCTGGTCAATCTGCGACGTGAGCAGGCCAAGCTGCGTGCTCAGAATCTGCCCTAGGCTGTTCGATACCGTATTATCCTGACCTTTAATGGAAATGGTGCTGCCCAGCGACGAGCCCCGCGGCGACAGCTGCTTGAACACCAGCAGGCTGAACACCTGCCGGTTCAGCTCCTGCTCGTCGTTGCGCAGCGAGGCCGTGAAGGCCGCCAAATCGCCCTGCAGCGTGCCCGGCGCGTCGTTGAATTCCAGGTTGAGCTTGATGGCAGGCAGCAGCAGCGGCCCAGTCAGGTTCATCACAGCCGTAACGGGCACCACGGCCACGCTGCCCGAGGCCCCGCTTTCGAGCACCGGTGCCAGCGAGGTGCGCTGCGTGTAAGTAGCCGTGATGTTCATCTCGCCGGCCAGCGGGTCGCCGTTCCAGGAGATAATGCCACCCGGCCGCACCACGAATTCCTTATTTACCAAGCCTTGCAGCGTGAAGTTGTAAGCCCCGCGCACAATCTCCACCTGCCCGTACATGTTGAACTCGCCGCGCGTATCGATGGCCAAGCGCAGTTGTCCCGCCGCCGAGCCCCGAATCACGTCGCCGGTGCTCTCATCCAGCAGAATCTCCACGTAAGCCTCGGGCGTAATGGTGAGGTTCATGTTCAGCTTCAGGCCCGACAAGTCCACTTTATCGTTCACCGCCACTACCGCTTTCTTGGTTTTAGTGGTGTCGAGCAAGGGGTTGTTATTCACAAACTTGATGTAGCCAGCCTTCTCCGCTTTGGCCGCATTATCGAGCGGCAGACTCATGCGGGTGCCGGCCTCGCTGCTGGCCCGCACCGTGATATCGAGGTCATCCGTCGGGCCCGTCACGCGGGCGGTGCCGGTGGCGTAGGCCGTGCCGAAATACAGGTCGTTATCCTTGCGAGTGGTGTTGAGTACCTGCATCTTGCGGAAGTTGGCCGCAATGTCCAGGCTCATGTTTTTGAAGCCCTGGTGCCGCACAATGCCGTCCACCACGCCGGTGTTGCCCAGCACGTCGCGCAGCTTCACGTTTCGGAACTCTATCGAATTGTTGGTGAAGCTGATGCGGTCGGCAAACGTGTACGTCGTGCCCAGATACACGAAGGTGAGGCGGCCGTTGCTCACGTCCACCGCGCCCAGCAGGTTGGGGGCCGAGAAGGGCCCAGTAAGTCGCAGCTCGCCGCGCCCCGTGCCGCTGATATTCTTGAACAGCGAGCCCAAAAACGGCTGCGCCAGCACAATAGGCGCATCGTTGAGCGTGCCCGTGAGGTTGAGCTGGTTGGTTTTGCTGCCCGGCGCGATGTCGCCCAGCACCGTGAGCACCGACTGCCCGCCGCGGGCCACGTCGAGGTTGGTGCGCAGCTTGCCGGCGGCGTTGTCCCAATCGGCGCGGCCGGCCACCTGCCCAATCAGGGTATTGTCGTACTTCAGCGAATCCACGCCCAGCGTGCTGGCAATGGTGAGCGGGCCGTAGATGCCGCTCACGGTACCCTGCGCATTCAGGCGGCCGGCCAGGTTCTGGCCGGTCAGGGTTTTGAGGTTGGCCAGTTCGAAGTCCTTGATTTGCAGCTGCAAGGGCGGCTTGCTGGCATCGGGCGAAATAATGCCCTGCGCGCCCACAAACTGGTCGCCGTTGCTGAACGTCAGGTTCTTAATGTCGTATTCCTTGCCATAGTTGGAAATCGTAACCGAGTTGTTCTCGGCAATGGTCCAGTCCTTATCCAGCAAGTGCACGTCCGACTTCCGGAAAATCACCTCCACAGCCCGCGGCAAAAAGCCCAGCGCCCCGTTGATGGTGGCCCGGTTGGTGGTGCCCGTCTGGGCCAGCGAGGTCGAGAAGTTGATGTGCTGCTGGTCCCACACGCCTTCCACGATGAACTTCTCGGTGCGGCCCAGCCCCGGCAGCACCTGCCGGTCGCTCGTCACGCTGGCCTGGGCCAGAATATCAGGCTGGTAGGGCAGCTTCGAGGTCAGGAAGTCGAAGTCGTTGTTCACCGTGCGCACCGGGCCGTAGCGCAGGCTGTCGAGGTGCCCGCCGAGCTGGAAAATGCTGGTGCTGCCGCTGCGGAACGAGCCGTCGATGCGGCTGCCATTGGCCACCTCCAACTCGGGCACAAACAGCTGCAACACTGGGTTCGGCTTCTTTAGATTAAGCAGTAAATCAACCTGATATACCGGGAGCGTGCGCTGCTGCTTGCGGCGGTAATAGGCGGCCGTAGCAGCGGCGTTGCTCTCAAAATTGAGGCGGTACTCGGTGATGAGCGTTTGCACGTCGCGCACCACGTCGGAGGTGTTGAATGTGCCGGCCACGCTGGCGTTCACAGCCTCCGAGCGAATGGTTACCCGCCGTTGGTTCAGGCGGTTGCGGGTGCTCACCACGTCCAGTGTGTCGAGGCGCAGCACGCGGCCGTCGAGGCCGAAGCGTGAGTGGCGCAGGTAGGCGTAGCCGATGAGCGAGTCGAGCTGCACGCCCTTGAACTTCACGTTGGCCGTGGTGCTCACCGTCAGCGGCTGGCTCAGCAGGCCCAGCGTGCGCAGGTTGGCGTAGTCGATTTTGGTTTGCACGTCCACGCTCTCGTGCTTGCGCTCGAGGTCGATGTGGCCGTCGGCCACGAGCCGCACCGCCGGGTCGTTGATGCTGGCGTGGCCGTTGAAATGCAGCGGCCGGAAGTCGCCGTCGAACACGATGTTCCGGTAGCGGTAGCCGTTCAGCCAGATGGCCGGCACCGTGAGCTTGGCTTTGCCGGCCGCAAACGCCGGCAAAAAGCCTGTGCCCGCCACGCGCCCGTTCAGCGTCACGTCCCGAATCACGCTTTCATCGCCCAAAAACTTGCCCAGCTGGAAGGCGTTGCTGCGCACCGTGCCTTCGTAGCTGGCGTGCGTCAGGTCGGTTTTGGTTTTCAGGTTGACGTCGGTGGCCACAAAACCCAGCGCCGTGTCGAACGAGGCATTGGCCACAAAGTCGCTGTAAAAGCCCAGCAGCTGGCCCTGCACTTTCACGCGGCCCAGCGGCTGCACAAACTTGTTGGCCGCCGTCGGCAACCAGTGCTTCAAATCCTTGGCTTCGACTACCGAGGGCAGCAGGCGCAGGTCGAAAAAGCTCTCCTTATAGTTGGGCAGGCCGTCGGCGTGGGCGCGCTTGGCCACAATGTGCGTGCCGGTGCCGTAGCGCAAGTCGAGGTTGTTCACCTTGAAATCGCGCACGTAGCCCGAAGCGTCGCCCGACAGCGCCACCGACTCGTGCAGCTCGCTCAACTGCGGCGCGAAGCTGGCAATGTCTTCCGAATACACCTTCGAGTTGCGCAGCCGCGCAATGGTCTTCATCGAGTCGTTGTAATCGACGAAGTTGGTGAACACCCGGAACTCAAACCGCACATAATCTTTGATTTGACTGCGGCCCACCCGCAAGTTCAGGTTTTTGAATTCCCAGAAGTGGGGCCCATACGTCATGTCGGCCGTGATTTCGCGCAGCCGCGTTTGCGACGGCGCTTCCACCGCGTGCAGCTGGCTGATGCGCAGCTTCAGCGTGTCGCCGAGGTGAATGTTCGACACGTCGGCGTAGATGCTGTCGGCCACCAAGTGGTCGTAGTCAATGCTCTTGCCGTAGGTTTTGGCCCGTGGCACGTCGTCTTTCTGAATGGCGAAGTAGCCGTTGCGTAGCGCCACCTTCGCCACCTTGAAATCGAACGGAGCCGACTTCGTGGTATCAGTCGAAGGCCCGATGAGTCGCTTCACGGCCGTCATAAACTGGCTGAAGGTGGTGGTGTCGGGCTGGCCGGGCAGGTTGCGCAGCACGAAGCGCGGCTCATTGAGCGTGAGCGTGCCCACGTGCAGGTGGCGCGGGTCGAACACCGAGAACAGCGAAATGTCGGCATCGGCCCGGCCAATGCTGAACAGCTCGCCGCCGCGCCGGTCCTGCACCCGCACGCCCTCCAGCAGCACGCTGGAGAAGGGTCGGATATCAACGCTGCCAATCGTGACAGGCTGGCCCAGCTTGCGCGTGAGCACATCGGCGGCCTCGTGGGCGATGCGCGTTTGCACGCTCGGCACCCGCAGCGCCAGCAGCGCCCCCACCACAACTAGCACCAGCAGCCCCCCCAGGCCCAGCAGTATTTTCAGCAAAATGGCGAGGAAACGACGCACCGGGGCAGGAGGGGGGAAAACGAAAAAAGGCGGTGAATCCGCAAAGTTGCGGCTTTTTAGTGAGTTAGGCCAAACGCTGCGTTTGGACTGCCTACTGGAACGGCCGGAGCCCGAACCGGGTTCGCCCGCTACCGCCGAACTTTGCGCCTCCGCAAGGGTTGGGCCAAAGGGCCGGGCTGGTCGGTTGCACAATGTAGAGACGCAATATTTTGCGTCTCGTCGTTAGCTTCGCTGACATTCGGTTGAACGACCGGAACTACGCCGAACCACCCGATACCGCGCAGCAATAACAACATCAGCAACGACGAGACGCAAAATATTGCGTCTCTACTTCGTCCAATCTCATGCCCACTCATCCCATCATCCTCGCCATCGAATCTTCCTGCGACGACACCGGCGCGGCCGTGCTGGCCGGCGGCGAGCTGCTGAGCAACGTGGTGGCCACCCAAAAAGTCCACGAGCAGTACGGCGGCGTGGTGCCCGAGCTGGCCTCGCGCGCCCACCAGCAGCACCTGCTGCCCGTCGTCACGGCCGCGCTCAAACAGGCCGGCATCAGCAAAGCCGACCTCGACGCCGTAGCCGTCACGCAGGGCCCGGGCCTGCTGGGCTCGTTGCTAGTGGGCGGCATGTTTGCCAAAACGCTGGCCCTGGCCCTCGACAAGCCGCTACTGGCCGTGAACCACATGCGGGCCCACATTCTGGCCCATTTCATCCGCGACCCCAAACCGGCGTTTCCCTTTCTGTGCCTCACGGTGAGCGGCGGACACACGCAGCTGGTGGTGGTGAAATCGGCGCTGGAGATGGACGTCATCGGCCAGACCATCGACGACGCGGCCGGCGAGGCCTTCGACAAAACGGCCAAGCTGCTCGGCCTGCCGTACCCCGGCGGCCCGCACCTCGACAAGCTGGCCCGGCAGGGCAACCCCGAGCGGTTTGCCTTCCCGGTGGGCGCCATGTCGGGCTACGACTTCTCCTTCAGCGGCCTGAAAACGGCGGTGCTCTACTTCCTCAAGAAGGAAACCGCCGCCAACCCTGACTTCGTGCAGGAAAACCTGGCCGACCTCTGCGCCGGCATTCAGCACACCATTGTGGCCACACTGCTGCGCC
The DNA here is from genome assembly GCF_054778495.1 of Hymenobacter agri. Lineage (NCBI taxonomy): Bacteria > Pseudomonadati > Bacteroidota > Cytophagia > Cytophagales > Hymenobacteraceae > Hymenobacter > Hymenobacter agri. Next base: position 45 of record NZ_BAAGZM010000132.1, on the reverse strand, counting down.
AGCTGCGCCGCGCCGCCGCCGATACCGGCCTCACGCAGGTGGCGC
>NZ_BAAGZM010000131.1:0-8988 GCF_054778495.1 Hymenobacter agri | reverse complement strand
CGATGCCAGCGCCATTCTGGCCAGCGACCCCGCCGCCCAGGGCCTGGGCGAAATCGTGAGCACCTACCCGGGCTTCTACGCCACGGCCCTCTACCGGGTGGCCCACGCGCTCTACGTGCGCGGGCTGCCGCGCCTGCCGCGCCTGCTCAGCGAATACGCCCATCAGCGCACCGGCATCGATATTCACCCCGGGGCACAGATTGGCCCGGCCTTCTGCATCGACCACGGCACGGGCATCGTCATCGGCGAAAGTGCCGTCATCGGGGCCAATGTGCAGATTTACCAGGGCGTCACGCTTGGCGCCATGAGCGTTACCAAGGGCCTGCAGGGCACCAAGCGCCACCCTACCATCGAAGACCACGTGGTGGTGTACGCCGGGGCCACCATTCTCGGGGGCAGCACGGTCATCGGGGCGCACAGCATCATCGGCGGCAACGTGTGGCTCACCGAGAGCGTACCCTCGCACTCGCGTGTGTATCACCGCGCCCACATCAACATCTCGCGCAGCCTCGACCCCTCGGCCGAGCTGGTTTTTTCGATTTAATACTGATTCTTCGCTCCGCTGTCATCCTGAGCCTGCGAAGGACCTCATCACGTTTCGAGTAGTAAGTCACGACAAACCGTTTCGTCTTGATAAGGTCCTTCGCAAGCTCAGGATGACAGACGCTGTTAATAAAGTACCCAAGACCCTAAGTCCCTATTCTCATGAAAGCCAATTCTATTCTCGACACCATTGGCAACACGCCGCTGGTCCGCCTCAACCGCTTGTTTGCCGCTACCCGCCCCGATGTGGAAGTGTGGGTGAAGCTAGAGCGGGCCAATCCTGGCGGCTCCATCAAGGACCGTATTGCCCTGAGCATGGTGGAGCAGGCCGAGCGCGACGGCACCCTCACCAAGGGCAGCCTGATTGTGGAGCCTACCTCCGGTAACACCGGCGTGGGGCTGGCCCTCGTGGCCGCCGTGAAGGGCTACAAGCTGACCCTGGTAATGCCCGAAAGCATGAGCATCGAGCGCCGCCGCCTGATGGCCGCCTACGGCGCCAACCTCGAGCTCACGCCCCGCGAGAAAGGCATGAAAGGCGCCATCGAGAAAGCCCAGGAAATCGTGAAGAACACGCCCGGTGCCTGGATGCCCATGCAGTTCTCGAACCCCGCCAACCCGAAAATTCACGCCGAAACCACGGCCCAGGAGATTCTGCGCGACGCGCCCGAAGGCTTCGATTTCCACATCACCGGCGTGGGCACCGGCGGCCACATCACCGCCGTCACCGAAACCCTGAAGCCGCATTTCCCCGGCATGAAAACTTTTGCCGTCGAGCCCGAAGCCTCGCCCGTCATCAGCGGCGGCGCACCGGGGCCACACCCCATCCAGGGCATCGGCGCCGGCTTCATCCCCGATAACCTGCACGTCGACATTCTCGACGGCACCATCCAAATCAGCCAGGCCGAAGCCTATGAGATGACCCGCCGCGCCGCCCGCGAGGAGGGCCTGTTCGTAGGGGTATCGTCGGGGGCCTCCCTGGCCGCCATCGCTAAAAAGCTGTCCGACATGCCGCAGGGCAGCCGCGTGCTCACCTTTTGCTACGACACCGGCGAACGGTACCTTTCGGTTGAAGGCCTGTTCGTGTAGGTATTTCGAAAGATGCACGAAAAAGCCCCGGACCAATGTTCGGGGCTTTTTCATATCCGTTAGTCAACTGAAAAGAAAAAGCCCGTCCGGATAACCGAACGGGCTTTTCTATCATCTTCAGTGGAGAATATCGGAGTCGAACCGATGACCTCTTGCATGCCATGCAAGCGCTCTAGCCAGCTGAGCTAATCCCCCTGATTTGGTGTTTACCGCCGTGCCAGTTGCGCTTTGGTTCGACAAAAGTACAGCGAAATAGTGCGCCTGCAAACAATACGCGCATATTTTTTGCTGAATTTGCGCAACCATCAAACAATCAGCCATAAAAAAAGTGGGCAGGAATTGCTTCCCGCCCACTTTTCGGAGCTACCCTAAGCCGGAATGCTTAGTTGAAGATGTAGCGGATACCAATCTGGCCCTGCCAGCGCGAGCCGATACCACCCGTGTCGTAACGGAAAGTTTCGGTGAGCTTGGTGCCGCCGGCCACGCTGTTGTCGGTGGTCACGCGGGTGGGCTGGGTCAGGTAGGGGAAGGTGTATACGGGCTGGCCTTGCTGGTTGTAGCCGGCGAAGGTGAGCGGGTTAACCTTGTTAGCCGTCTGGAACGCACCCCACTTGCTGTTAATCAGGTTGCCGATGTTGAAGATATCGAGGCTAATCTGCAGCGTGTTGCGGTTGTCGCTGCCCAGGTTGGTGAAAATGTCCTGCAGCAGACGGAAGTCGAGGCGGTTCTGCCAGGGGCGCACGGCACCGTTACGCTCGGCGTAGTCGCCGCGGTGCTTGCTCAGGTAAGGGTCTTGGTTGATGAAGTTGTTCAGGTCATTCCACTGTTCGGCAGCGCTGTATATAACGGCCGGAGCAGGGTTCGGGCCGGTAACGGCGGGCAGCAGCGTGATGTCGCGCAGGTTGATTTCGCTTTGCGAGCGCGGGATGTACATCAGGTCGTTTGCGTTCTGACCGTCGCCGTTCATATCGCCCGAGTACACGTACGAGTAGCGACCAGCCGGAGCGGCTTCGTAGAAAAGCGAGAGCGTGGTGCCCAGGTGGCCCAGGTATTCCTTGCGGTACGATGCCGAAGCAATGAAGCGGTGCGTCTGCAGGAAGTTCGAATAGCTGAGTGCATTAGCGTTAGGGTCGCCGGACACAGCACGGTCGCGCCAGATAGACTGGGCAATCGAACCACCATCGTTCACCGAGCGGGAGTCGGAGTAGGTGTAAGCTACGCTGGCGAAGAAGCCGCTGCTGAATGTTTTCTGCAGTTGGCCGGTGATGGCGTAAGAGTAGCCCTTGTTGGTGTTGGTCATCAGGATGGCGTCGCTGATATTGGGCTTAGCAGCTGTGTTACCACCTTGGGCAGTCGGAATCGAACCGTAAATCTGGTTCACGCGGGTGGTAGCGGCCAAACCGTTGGTTACCACTGCCGGGCTGTTCACCGTGTAGAAAATCGGACGGTTGTCGCCACCAGCGCCCACCGGCGTAGCGCGGTTGTACGGGTTGGCTTCCGTGCCGGGCAGGTTCACGTTCTGGTGGTAGATGGCGTTCAGGTCTTTGGTGTAGAACGCTTCCAACGTACCGATTACACCGCCGGGCAGTTCTTGGTCAACAGCCAGGTTGGTGCGCCATACTTGGGGGAATTTGAAGTCAGACGACGTTACGGCCAGGTTGTAAGCCGTGTTGGCGGCGGCGTTCTGCGGGCGGTAAGCGTCTACGTTGGGGTTGAAGGGATAGATAGAAGCACCAGCGGTTGTGCCAACGGGTACGGAGCCAGTGGTGCTGAACGAGCCAAACTGCACACCGTTGTTGCTAGCCTGGTTCGAGAGCCACACGAAGGGTACGCGGCCCGTGAAGATGCCCGTACCGCCGCGCAGCTGGGTTTTGCGGTCGTCGTTCACGTCCCAGTTGAATCCCACGCGGGGCGAGAACAGCACCGATTTCTTCGGCACCGAGCCCGTGTTCAACTGCACGCCATCGCGGAAAGTCAAGCCAGGGTAAGGCTGATTCGTGGCCGGGTTTAAGCCACCACCGCTTACAGCATAGTTTTGCGTCAAGTCCGAGGTCAGGAAGGGTAGGTCGGCGCGAATACCGTAGGTAACTTTCAGGTTGCTGAGGGGCGACCATTCATCCTGCACGTACAAGCCGAGCTGGGCTGCCGTAATGTCGGCAAAGGGGAAAGCACCACCGGGCACGGCCGAATACTGCAGGTTGTAGCGTTGCGGGCCGGGGCGGGTGCCACTGAACGGCGTGATGGTGGGGTCGGTGGTAGCGGTGGCGCGGGTATAGTTATAGCCGGCCGAAGCGTAGAAGTCCTCCAGCGAGTTGTAGGAGTAGTTGCCGTAGTAGTTCGGCGCAAAGCCGTTCCGGAACTTGTAGTATTCGTTGTAGGTACCTACGGTCACGTTGTGCTTGCCGAGGTAAGCCGTGAAGTTGTCGCCGAACTGGTACACGTCCGAGTTCAGGATGTTGAAGGCCGAGAAGGGCTCGAAACCGAACGAGGTGAGCGTGTTGGAAGCCGTAATGCCTGCGAGCTGCGCCGGGGTGGTGCTACGACCTACGCTGTTGCCGATGTCAACCAGCGGGAAGATGCCGCCGCTGCTTTCGCGGAAGTCGCGGAAAGCCGAGTAGCCTGCCGTCAGGTTGTTCGAGTACTTGCCACCGCCGAAGGTGCTGTTGAGTTCGGCAATGATGGAGTTCAGGTTGTTGTTGATGCGGTAATAGGCCGACAGGTACGGCAGGCCGAACTGCGACTGGAAGCGCGAGCCGCCAATAGCGCCCGAAGTGCTCGGGGCAATGTCGGCGTACGACTTCAGGTAGTTGTACTTGATGTTGAAGCGGTGGTTGCTGCTGATGTTCCAGTCAAGCTTAATAGTGGCCTTGTCGCTGTTCGACTTCAGGTTGTAGTTCTCGTACGGGCCGGGATTGTAGCCGTACTGCTGTTGCAGGAAGTTACTGAGGAAGTCGAGGTCACGGTACGAAGCGCTCGAAACCGTGCCGCCCGACGTGCCGTCGCGCGAAGCCGTGAAGTTGCCCGTGGGCGGGTCGTTACGACGCTCCGATTCGGCGTTGACGAAGAAGAACAGCTTGTCTTTGATGATGGGGCCACCTACGCGGAAGCCGATGTTGTTCAGGTTGAAGGTGGGGTAGTCCGACGTGATGCCGTTGACCGTGCTGCCCACCAGCTTTTGGTTGCGGAAGAAGTCGTACACCGAGGCCGAAACCTTGTTCGAGCCCGAGCGCGTCACCACGTTGATGCCGGCACCGGTGAACGAGCCCTGACGCACGTCGAACGGCGCGATGCTCACCTGAATCTGGTCGATAGCGTCGAGCGAGATGGGCTGAGCACCCGCCTGGCCGCCTACCGTCGACGACAGACCGAAGGCGTTGTTGAAGATGGCGCCGTCAACGGTGATGTTGTTGAAGCCCGAGTTACGACCGCCGAAGCTCTGGCCGTTGGCCTGAGGCGTGAGGCGGGTGAAGTCGTTCAGCGAGCGGTTCAGGGTGGGCAGGCGCTCAATGGTTTCGCGCTGTACCGTGGTGCTGGCGCCGGTGTGGTCGGCGTTCATCACCGGGTTCTGGCGGGCCGTCACAGTCACTTCCGTCAGCTCGGTGCTGGCATCGCTCAGCTGCTGGTCGAAGCGCAGGTTCTGGCCCAGCGTCAGGTACAGGCCATCCCGTACCAACTCTTTGTAGCCAACAAACGTTACTTTCACCGTGTAGGGACCACCTACGCGCATGTTCTGAATGTTGAAGCGGCCGTCCGAGTTGGTCGGCGACACGTACTGCGTATTGGTGGGGGTGTGCACGGCAATCACCGTAGCGCCGGGCAGGCCCGCGCCGGTCTTGTCGGTAATCACCCCGCTCATCGCGGCTGTGGTGGCACCCTGCGACCAACCCAAACGGGCGGTGAAGAGCATCAACGCCAGCAACACAAAGTGGCGTAAAAATGAGTTGTTCATAAAAAAGTGGTTGGTGGAAACAGTGAGCTTAATTAAAAGCGGGGCAAAGGTACGAGTAAGCTGAAAGGGTCAATATTACGGCAAATTTACCATTTCCATGATGGAAAAAGTGAAACCGATTGCGCAAAAAAGCAGGTGAAGCGGCCGGCCTACAGCCGGGGGCGCACGGCGCGGATAAATCGACTTAGGTAATAGTCTGACTCCAAGCTGTTTTCGACAACGCCCAGGGAGGTAGAGGCATGGATGAAATCCACGCCTTCCTCGTCGGCCACCGTTACCAGGCCCACATGCGTAATTGTCCGGCTACCAGGGGCCGCCCCGAAAAAAACTAAATCGCCGGGCCTTAAATCTGTCGATTTCACTGGGTCGCCCCACACGGCTTGCTCGTTGGACGAGCGCGGGATGCTGACACCGGCCTCGCCAAATGCCAGCTGTAGCAGCCCCGAGCAGTCGAGACCAAGGCGCGTGGTGCCGCCGTATAGGTAGGGGGTGCCCTGGTAAGAGCGGGCGGCATCGATGACGGAAGCCAGGGTGCCGGTGGCGCTGCCAGTGCGGGCGGGACGTTTTACTACCACCTTGTTTTTACCACCGCTGGGGGTAGTGGCCACCGTTTTTACTTTGCTGCCGGGGCGGGCGGGCGCGGCGCGGCCCGTTTTTTTCAGCCCGACCATCTCACGGGCCGAGCGATACTGGCCGTCGCGATAGTTGAGTTTGCGGTGGCAGCTGGCTAGGGCCAGCAAAGCCAGCAGCACCGGTAGTATCTTCGTTGTCACCCTCCTCATTGGCCGCAAAGATAGTTTGCGCGGCCCTTTTAGCTTTGTCACTCATGAATTTCAACGCTCTCACTCCCGAATTAGTGGTCGCCTTCGAGGCTATCGTCGGGCCCGTCCATGTGCTCACGGCCCAGCGCGCCGAAGCTACTGCTACCGCCGATGCCTACGCCGACTACGGCCGCGACCATACTGAAGACTTCCATTTTGCCCCCGACGTGGTGCTGCGTCCCGGCTCGGCCGAGGAAATCGGGGCCATCATGCGTCTCTGCCACGAGCACCGCATTCCCGTAACGCCGCGCGGGGCGGGCACCGGCCTCAGCGGAGGCGCGCTGCCCATCCACCACGGTGTGGTGCTGAGCACCGAGCGCCTGAACCGCATTCTCGAAATCGACGAGCGCAACCTGCAGGCCACCGTCGAGCCCGGCGTGGTGAACGAGGCGTTTCAGAACGCGGTGAAGGAAGTGGGCCTGTTCTATCCGCCCGACCCGGCCAGTAAGGGCAGCTGCTCGCTGGGCGGCAACCTGGCCCACAGCAGCGGCGGCCCCAAAGCTGTGAAATACGGCACCACCAAAGACTACGTGCTGAACCTGCAGGTGGTGCTGCCCACCGGCGACATCATCTGGACGGCCGCCAACACCCTCAAGAACTCCACCGGCTACAACCTCACGCAGCTTATGGTGGGCTCGGAGGGCACGCTGGGCATCATCACCAAAGTGGTGTTCCGGCTGCTGCCCTTCCCGCAGCATAATATTCTGATGCTGGTGCCCTTCCGGCAGGAGGCCCAGGCGGCCGAGGCCGTGTCGGCAGTATTCCGGGCGGGCATCATCCCGTCGGGCATGGAGTTTATGGAGCGCGAGGCCATTGCCTGGTCGTCCGACTACCTCAACATTCCGCTCACGCTGCCCGACGATATCCGGGCCCACCTGCTCATCGAACTCGATGGCCAGGACCTCGACCAGCTATATAAGGAAGCCGAACAGGTGTACGGCGTGCTGGAGCAGTACGACGTCGACGAAATTCTGCTGGCCGACACCGCCGGCCAGAAGGACGACCTCTGGAAAATTCGCCGCAACATCGGCAATTCGGTGCGCTACAACTCGGTCTATAAGGAAGAAGATACCGTGGTGCCCCGCGCCGAACTGCCTACCTTATTAAAAGGCGTGAAGGAAATTGGGGCCCGCTACGGCTTCAAAAGCGTGTGCTACGGCCATGCCGGCGACGGCAACCTGCACGTCAACATCATCCGCGGCGACCTCGACGATGAGATGTGGAACGTGGGCCTGCGCCAGCCTATCAGTGAAATCTTCGAGCTCTGCGTGCAACTCGGCGGCACCATCTCAGGCGAGCACGGCATCGGACTGGTGCAGAAAGGCTACATCGGCATCGCTCTTAAAGAGGCCAACCTGAACCTGATGCGCGGCATCAAAAACGTGTTTGACCCGCACGGCATTCTGAATCCGGGCAAGATTTTTTAACAAAGACCTCACTCCCTGAACCCCTCTCCAAAAGAGATAGGGCACCGGGCTTGCTTTAGCAAAAAACAGAAGAGCCTTTTGCATCTGCGAAAGGCTCTTCTGTTTGGTTAAATCCAAGTCGTTACTGCCGAACCAGTGCCGCCTCTTTTTTGGAGAGAGTCAGGTTTACACCGTCACCGTCGGTAAAAACTTCGGTGCTGCCCGTTTGTGCGTGGCCTGCTCGTAAGCAAAGCCCAGTCCCAGCAGCTTGCCTTCCTGATACGCCGAGCCCACAAACGACAGACCCACCGGCAGTCCCAGCACCTGCCCCGTAGGCACGGTAAGGTGCGGGTAACCGGCCATGGCGGCGGGGGAGGAGAAGTCCACGCCCGTCGAGTAGTCGCCGTTTACCCAGTCGATGCACCAGGCCGGGCCGGTGGTGACGCCCACGATGGCCGAAAGCTGGTGCTGTTTCAGCAGGCCGTCGATAGCTTGGCGGGCGCCGGCCACGGTTTTCTGCGCGGCGGCTTTGTATTTGGGGCTGCTCAGGCCGTCGGTGGCTTCGGCCCGAATGAGGGTTTCCTGCTGGAAGAAGGGCATGGCCTCGGCCGCGTGCTCCTTATTGTAAGCAATAACGTCGGCCAGGTTTTTCACCGAAGAGCCCGCGCCGGCCAGGTACTTGTTCACGCCGTCCTTGAACTCGTAGAGCAGCACGTCGAATTCGGCCTCGCCGAGCGGGTTCACCAGCTTGTTCAGCTCGATTTCGACGACGGTTGCGCCTTGGGCTTTGAGCGCGGCCACGGCTTCCTTCAGCAGCGCGGACACAGCGGGCGGGCCGTTCAGATGGGCTTTTTCCACGCCCAGGCGCTGGCCTTTCAGCGCGTCGGCTTTCAAAAATGTCGTGTAATCGGTGGGCGTGGCGGCCGGAATGGGCAGGCGGGCCGGGTCGGCGGAGTCGGGGCCTTGCAGGGCGGCCAGCAGCAGGGCGGCGTCGCGCACAGTGCGGGCCATGGGGCCGGCCGTGTCCTGCGTGCTCGAAATGGGAATAATGCCGCTGCGGCTCAGCAGGCCCACCGTGGGCTTGAGGCCGACAAGGCCACTCACCGACGAGGGCGATACCACCGAGCCGTCGGTTTCGGTGCCCACGGCTACGGCGCACAAATTGGCCGCCACCGCCGCGCCC
>NZ_BAAGZM010000130.1:0-8994 GCF_054778495.1 Hymenobacter agri | reverse complement strand
GACCAGCCCACCCGGCCCGCCGGCGTGGTATCCCCGCTGCTGCTGCCCCCCGCCCAGGGCCCCGCCCCCGACGGCCCACCCTTAGGCACCTGGCTGCTGGAGCGCCTCAAATAAGCTCTTAAACCAAGTAGAGCCGCATGTCCGCGTCTCGTCGTTGAACGCTGACGCCCACCAAAGAGCGGAAGCCACGGTTTTAGTTGTTCAACGACGAGACGCAAATATGCGTCTCTACCCCATCCGTCACAGCATCCAGCGCTGCTACCGGTTGTCCAGCCGCTCGGCCAGCTCCTCCATTTTTCGCTCCAGCTCGGCCACCCGCTCATCGAGCAGCGCGGGCGCACGCAGATGCGTGGTGAACACGCCCTTCACCTCCCATATTTCCAGCGCCTGCTGTAGCTCCAACTCCTGGCTACCGTAGTCGGGGTTGTCGGCGCGCAGGCGCAGCGGCTGGTTTTCTTCGGGCCGCTCGGCCAGGCGGCGGATGAGGATTTTGCTTTGGGTGACGAAGACGTACACGTTGCCGGCCTTCAGGCGGGGCCGGGCCTTGTCGATGCGGACGCACAGCACAATATCCTGATGACGCAGGCCCTGGCGATGCAGCAGCATATCAGCCCCCGACACCTCGAAGGCCCGCGTGGGCCCCGCCAGCTGGTGCGGCATCAGCACCGCGGGCAAGCCGTCGATGAAAGCGGGGTCGTGGTGGCGCACGATGTATTCGAGGGCGCGGTTGCGGTACACGAGGGGCGTGGTGCCGGGCAGGTTTTCGGCCCGGGCCACGGGGACGGGCGCCGGTGCCGGCTGCGTGAGCTGCTCCTTGAAAATGTCGAAGTGGTAAAGCTCATTTACCGTCAGCTCTTTTGTAAGTAGCAAATCTACCGACAGGCCAAAATGCTGAGCAATCTGAATGAGCGTTTCCATTTTCGGCTCCGAGCGGCCCTCCTCGTAAGCCCCCACGCTGGGCCGCGCCAACCCGAACAATTCCGCAAAAGCCGCTTGGCTCAGCTTTTTAACTGTGCGCAGCTTGCGAATATTCTTCCCAACGAACGACATATTACTCAAATATTATTTCGCTCAAAACATGAGCACTTCCAAAACTTTGCTTATTATTGCGTCGTAAAACTACCACAAGTCCGGCGAAGTCCCCCGCTACTTCGCTATTTTTTTGAGCAGTCATTCCTTTCCGTCTTTCACTGCATGACCAACCCTTACTTCGCCACCATCCGAGGCTACCTTTTGGAGCTGGGCTTCGACATCTGCCACGCCGACGAGCGGGAAAGCGTGTTCGTGGTCGATAAGCCGGAACTGGCCATCAAGAACCTCGTCATCGGCTGCGGCGACCCGCTGCTGATACTGGAGCAATATCTGCTCGACCTGCCCGCCCCTTCGCTGGAAGTATACCAGCGCCTACTGCAAAAAAACCGCGACATCATCCACGGCGCCTTCGCCCTCGACGACACCGGCCGCAAGCTCATCTTCCGCGACACTCTGCAAATCGAAACTTTGGATTTGGCAGAACTGGAAGCCTGCGTGAATTCGCTCGGGCTGCTGCTGAGCGAGTTTTCAGAGGAATTGATTTCGTTTTCGAAGTGACCCCATCCCTCGTTGACCCCATCCCCCGGCACCTTCCCCTCCGGGGGAAGGGGAGCCTGACGAACTCAAGCGGCAGCGCCGCCGTGGCTCCCCTCCCCCGGAGGGGAGGGGCCGGGGGTGGGGTTAACGGAGCCGGGCATTATCTCAACAACATAAATTAAAGTCATGAACATCCTCAATCGCCTTTTCAAAATCGGCCAGTCGGAGGCCCACGCGGCCGTCAACCAGCTCGAAGACCCCATCAAAATGACCGAGCAGGGCCTGCGCGACCTGCGCCAGGACCTCGACAATAGCCTGCACGGTCTGGCCGAAGTGAAGGCCATGGCCATTCGGGCCCGCAACGAGGGCGAAGGATTCCGCACCAAAGCGGCCGACTACGAGGGCAAGGCCGTGCTCCTGCTCCAGCGCGCCCACCGCGGCGAGCTGGACGCCGCCGAAGCCGACCGCCTGGCCGGCGAAGCCCTGCTCAAAAAAGCTGAGAACGAAGCCCAGGCCGCCCGCGCCGCTTCCGACCAAACGAAGTTTGAGCAGTCGGCCGCCCAGATGGACCAGAACGTGGCCACGCTGAAAACCACCATCAGCCAATGGGAAAACGAGCTAAAAACCCTCAAGGCCCGCGTGACGGTGAGCACGGCCACCATCGCCATCAACAAGCAGATGGCTCAGCTCGACTCCTCGGGCACGGTGGCTCTGCTCGAGCGCATGAAGGAAAAGATTGCCGTGCAGGAAGCTCTGGCCGAATCCTACGGCGAAATTGCCCAGACCGGCAAGAGCATCGACGCCGAGATTGACAAGGCCCTCGGCAGCACCGGCGCCAGCAAGGCCAGTGAAGACCTCAAGGCCCTGAAAGCAAAGCTTGGCTACACCGAATAAGCCAACCGGGCCGGGCCGCCTGCGGAGTTGTCTCAATTCCCCTACCTTTAAGCTGCCGAGTATATGCCCATGACCGAACTTTTACAAGCTGCCATCTCCCCGCCCAATCTGCTCCCCACCGGCCTGCTGGTGTTCGTGCTGCTCTACTGGCTCACTGTCATTGTGGGGCTGCTGGATATGAAGACGGTGGACCTCGACATCAGCGACCACGGCCACTTCCACTACGACAGCCACGCGCCGCACGACGGCCTGGGCACGAGCTGGCTCAACGGTGCGCTGGCCTTCTTCAACCTGGGCCGCATCCCGCTGATGGTGTTCCTCAGCTTCGTGTTTTTGCCGCTGTGGGTGGGTAGCATTCTGGCCAACTACTACACCGGTAACACCTCCCTCCTGCTCGGATTGGCCTTTCTGCTGCCGCTGTTCATCGGCAGCCTGTTCGTGGCCAAATTCCTGACGCTGCCCTTCGTGAAGCTCTTCACCGCCCTCGAAAAAGACCACGACGGCGCGGTCGTCATCGGCAAGGTGTGCACCGTGCTGCTCCCCGCCACCGCCGACCGACTCGGCCAGGCCGCCATCCGCATCGACGGGGCGCCGCTTATGCTCAACATTCGGAGCACGGGCACGCCGCTGGCTAAGGGCGAATCGGGGCTGGTTATTGATTTTGACATTCAAACCCGCTGTTACCTGGTGGAGCCTTACCATACGTCCTGACCCCATCCCCCGGCCCCTTCCCCTCTGGGGGAAGGGGAGCCTGACGACTTCTAATTCAACCCACTTCTATTTAACAACTCTTTACGCAAGCTCTTCGTCTGGCTCCCCTTCCCCCGGAGGGGAAGGGGCCGGGGGATGGGGTTAACCTTTCACACACATGCTAGCATCCCTTTCCTGGGCCGTTCTGATTATCGTCGGCCTGTTTCTACTGGGTTTTTTGGCGGTCATCGCCAAGATGTATAAGAAAGCCGTGCAGGGCGAGGCCCTGCTGCGCACCGGCATGGGCGACGCCAAGGTGTCCTTCTCCGGCATCATCGTGGTGCCCATCCTGCACAAGCTGGAAATCATGGACATCAAGCTGAAAACCATTGTCATCTCCCGCGCCGGCTCCGAAGGGCTGGTGTGCAAAGACAACCTGCGGGCCGACGTGAAGGTGAACTTCTTCATCCGCGTCAACAAAACGCACGACGACGTGGTGAACGTGGCCCAAAGCATCGGCGCGCACCGCGCCTCCGACCCGCTGGCCTTGGAAAGCCTGTTCGACGCCAAGTTTTCGGAAGCGCTGAAAACCGTGGGCAAGCACTTCGATTTCATCGAGCTGTATAATTCCCGCGAGCAGTTCAAGCAGGAGATTCTGCGAATCATCGGCACCGATTTGAACGGCTATGTGCTCGATGACTGCGCCATCGACTACTTGGAACAGACGCCGCTGCAGGCCCTGAACCAGGACAACATTCTTGACGCGGAAGGCATCAAGAAGATTATTGCCCTGACTTCGGAGCAGAAAATTCAGGCCAACCAGATTCAGCGCGACCAGCAGAAAACCATCAAGAAGCAGGACGTGGAGGCGCAGGAAACCATTCTGCAGCTCGAAAAGCAGCTGGCCGAAAACCAGGAAAAGCAGTACCGCGAAATTGCCAACATCAAGGCCCGGGAAGCCGCCGAAACGGAAAAAGTACGCCAGGAAGAGCGCATGAAAGGCGAAAAAGCCCGCATTGCCGCCGACGAGGAAATCAAGATTTCGGAGCAGAACCGCGACCGGCAAATCCTGGTGGCCGAGCGCAACAAGCAGCGCACCGACGCCGTGGAAACCGAACGCGTGGAGCAGGCCCGCTCCCTCGAAATCAACGAGCGGGAGCGCATCGTGGCCCTGGCCCAGATTGAAAAGGAAAAGGCGCTGGAAGAAGAGCGCAAGAACATTCAGAGCATCATCCGCGAGCGCATTACTGTAGAGAAAGCCACGGTAATTGAAGAGGAGCGCATCAAAGACACCCGCGCCCAGGCCCAGGCCGACCGCGAAAAGTTGGTGGCCGTGACCAAGGCCCAGCAGGAAACCGAGCAGGCCACCATTGCGCTGGTCGGCAACGCCGACATGGCCAAGCAGGCCGCCGAGTTCCGTGCCAAGCAGTCGCTGATTGACGCCGAAGCCGAGAAAGCATCTTCGGAGCACCGCTCGCAGGCCATGCGGATTATGGCCGAAGCGGAAGCCAGCAAAGCCAGCGCCGTGGGCCTGGCCGAGGCCCAGGTGATGCAGGCCAAAGCCACTGCCCGTCAGAAAGAAGGCGAAGCGGAAGCCAACGTAATGCAGCTCACGGCCTCGGCCGAAGCGCAGTCCATTCAGGTGCGGGCCACGGCGCAGGCCGAAGCCGACGAGAAGCTGGGCGTGGTAGCCGCCAAGGTGAACCGCGAGAAGGGCCTGGCCGAAGCCAGCGTCATCGAAGCCAAGGCCGACGCCGACCAGAAGCGCGGCCTGGCCGAAGTGACCGTGAACGAGCAGCGCTTCGCGGTGGAAGCCAAGGGCATCGAAGCTAAAGCCGACGCCATGAAAAAGCTCGACGGCGTGGGCAAAGACCACGAAGAATTCAAGCTGCGCCTCGACAAGGAAAAGTCGGTGGAGCTGGCCCAAATCAACATTCAGAAGGACATTGCCGGCGCGCAGGCGGGCGTGATTTCGGAGGCACTGAAATCGGCCAAAATCGACATCGTGGGCGGCGAAACCATGTTCTTCGACCAGATTATCGGCTCCATCACGAAGGGCAAAATGGTGGACCGCGCTGTGCACAATTCCGAAGTGCTGGGCACCGTGAAAGACGCATTCTTCGGCCACGACGGCGACGGGGATTTCAAAACCAACCTGCGCCGCTTCGTGGACAAGTTTGGCCTGAGCGCCGACGACCTGAAGAACCTGAGCGTGTCGGCCCTGCTGCTGCAAATGATGAACAAGGCCGGCGACGAGGCCACGCGCGGTACCATTGCGCAGCTGGCCAGCACGGCCAAGGCGCTGGGCATCGGCGATAAGCCGGCGAAGACGTTGCAGCTGTAGGGCCCGGCTCCGTTCACCCCATCCCCCGGCCCCTTCCCCTCCGGGGGAAGGGGAGCCGAGGCAGCGCGGACAGTTGTTGGCAGCTCTTATTTTTTCTTATTTGAAGAAGTCGCATTATGGGTGCTGACGAAAATGCAGACAAGAGTCGTCAGGCTCCCCTTCCCCCGCAGGGGAAGGGGCCGGGGGATGGGGTGAACGGCAATGAGGTTTACCCCTTCGGCATGTTCACCACCGACGCCAGGCGCTGGAAAACCTCCCTCAAAGCCTACGCCCGGCACAACCGCAAGCACCCTACGCCCGCCGAAAACTACCTCTGGCAGGAGTTGCGCGGCAATAAGCTGAACGCGCCTTTCCGCCGCCAGCACGCCATCCAGTCCTTCATTGTCGATTTTGTGTGCCTCGCCGCGTGGCTCATCATCGAAGTTGATGGCAGCATCCACGGCGATAGCAGCGAGGCCGAATACGACGGTGGCCGCACCCACGAGTTGCAGGAGTACGGCTTTTTGGTCCTACGCTTCACAAATGAAGAAGTGCTGCACAACACCCCAAAAGTGTTAAAGACAATTGCCGAGCATTTGGCTGTTCTCTACCCCAATTATGAGCCCCGATAGCAACAGCACCCCCATTACCAGCGAGAAAGAAAAAAGCCGCGCCGCCGTGGCTCCCCTTCCCCCGGAGGGGAAGGGGCCGGGGGATGGGGTCCAGCTCGAAGGCGGCACCTACGAAATCCTGCGCAACCGCCTGCACAAAAGCGGCGCCGACCTCAAAACTCGCCTCTCCACCCTCAACGCCGAGCGCAAAACCGTGTTCGGCGCCATTGACACCAAGCTGATTGGGACCGGGCGCATCACCACCGAGCACAACTGCGTGCCGTGGGACATGGTGCCGGTGGGCAACCGGTTTCTATTTGGCTTCAACGTGGTGCTGGGCCTGAAAACGGAGGTGGAATTATCCGACGTTTTCGGAGCCTATAATTACGCGAATCACGAGTTTCAGCCGCTGCCGCTGGATTTAATTAATAACGCGCAGTTTGCCGGCGAATTCCGCGACCTGTACCGCTATTACAAGAACACGCAGTTTGTGAAATTCGCGGTGCTCGGCAACCATTTATTTATGGTGTTTCGGGTAGGCAAAAGCGTGAACGACATCAAGACGTTCAAGTGGCTGCTGCAGGATGACGCGCTGACCTACATCGACAACCGCAGCGACCACGAATACGTGTACCCGCCGCAGCACGAGTTCACCTGGAAGCGCACCACGCGCGACATGCAGCGCAGCGGCAAACACCCGCACATCAGCATCGAGGACCGGGTTTTTGTCGAAACCATCGGCGGCGACCTCACCATTAAAGTGGAGGACAATACCGCCACCGGCCGCGGCATCTACGCCGAGCCGGTGGCCGACAAAGACCAGACGCTTGACGACTCGGAGATTTATTACGCCATTGTCGGCAATTTAATTCTGCTGAAAATTCGCCCGTATCAGGAGTCGGATTACCGGTATTTTATATTTAACTCCAAGCAAAAAACCGCGCAGCGCCTGGACGCGCTGGCCGATGCCTGCGTACTGCTGCCCGATGGCCAGGGCCTGATATTTTCGCACGGCTTCTACCTGCAAACGGGCGAGAGCAAGCTGTTCGATAACGGCTTGCGCGATATGCTGTTTGAGAAGCGCATTGCCTCACCCAACGGCGAAGATTTCCTGTATGTTTTTTACAATAAGGAGAGCGGCGCGTATTTATTGTTCTCCTACAACATTATTGCGCAGCGGGTCGAAAACCCAATTAATTGCCACGGCTACGCGCTGTTTGAAAACGGCGAGCTGTGCTATTTCCGCAAGGATGATGAGCCCAAGAAGCACCACGCGGTGCAAATCTGGCAGACGCCCTACGTGGCACCCGATTTTGAGCTACCCGTCACCTCCGATTCCTACCTCTACAAGCTGGGCAACAAGGAAATAGTGCGGGCCATGGCCGAGACGCAGGAGGTGCTGACGCTGCTCGGCAAAGACGACAGCTACGCCGGCCTCTACCTCGACCTGATTCGCCTCACCACCACCCTCACCGACACCTACCACTGGCTGCGCGAACCGGCCGCCCAGGCCCTGTCCGAGCCCCTACGCGACATCCGGCAGGCCGCCAACGCGGCGGTGGAAGAGTTCGACAAGGTGCTGAGCATCCGCAAGAGCACCGACACCGAAACCCAGCGCGTGCTGGCCAAGGCCGACGAGCTGACCGGCCGCATCAAGCGCACCACGGCCACCGACGTAAACGAATTCGTGCAGCTGCTGGCGGAGCTGCGCACGGTGCCCGGCGAGGTGATTTCCCTCAAAGACCTGCGCTACGTGGAGTTACCCACCGTGGAAAAAGCCGCCGCCGACCTGGAGCAAACCAGTAAGGACGTGGCCGCCCAAACCGTAGATTTCCTGCTGAAACCCGACGCCCTGAAGCCCTACACCGTGCGCGTGCAAGCCATTGCCGACGCTATCGAGCAGGTGCGGAAGGTGACCGAGGCCAACGAGCAGGAAAAGCTGGCAAATGCCGTTTCGGGCGAGTTGGAGCTGCTGATTGAGGTGGTGAGCAACCTGCCCATGCCCGACCCCACGCAGACCACGCGCATCATCGACAACATCTCGACGATTTACGCCAGCTTCAACCAGATTCGGGCGGCGCTGAAGCGGCGGCGGCAGGCCCTGGCCGGCACCGAGGCCCAGGCCGAATTCACGGCCCAAATTAAGCTGCTCGACCAAGCCCTGGTGAACTACTTGGACCTGTGCGACACGCCCGCCCGCTGCGACGAATACAGCACCAAGCTGCTGGTGCAGTTGGAAGAATTGGAAGGCAAGTTTCCGGAATTCGACCAGTTCCTGGGGCAGCTGGCGGGCAAGCGCGAGGAGGTGTCGGAGGCGTTTGAGTCGCGCAAGGTGGGGCTGGTGGAGGCCCGCAACCAGCGCGCCTCGGCCCTGCTGCAATCGGCGGAGCGCATTTTGAAAGCGGTGCAGAACCGGCTGGGCCGCTTCGAAACCGTGGCCGATATTAACGGCTATTTTGCCTCGGATTTGATGGTGGAGAAGGTGCGCCAGACGGTGCAGGAGTTGCTCAGCCTCGGCGACCCGGTGAAGGCCGACGACCTGCAAAGCCGCCTCAAAACAGTGAAGGAAGACGCCGTGCGCCAGCTCAAGGACCGCGCCGAGCTATTCACCGACGGCGGCCAGGCCCTGAAATTCGGCCCCTACGCCTTCACCGTGAACACCCAGCCGCTGGACCTGACCGTGGTGCTGCGCGACGGCGACCTGCACTACCACCTCACCGGCACCAATTTCTTCCAGAAAATTACCGAGCCCGCCATCCTGACCGCCCGCGCCGTGTGGGACCAAACGGTGGTGTCGGAAAACGCCGACGTGTACCGCGCCGAGTACCTGGCCTGGCTGATTCTGCAGGCGGCCCAACGTCCCGCGCCGGCCCAGCCGGGCACGGCCGCCGTGCTGTCGCTGGCCGA
>NZ_BAAGZM010000129.1:0-9001 GCF_054778495.1 Hymenobacter agri | reverse complement strand
CCCGCGCTGCTGCTGGCGCAAGTGCGCGGCCAGGTGGTGTATGCCGCGCAGGCGCCGTTCAACAACACGGCCGCCGTGGTTGCAAAGCTGCCGAAAGCAGCCTTCCCGCCGGGCGTGGCCCACCTCACGCTGTTCGACGAAGCCGGCACGGCCCAATGCGAGCGGCTGGTATTCGTGCCCAATCCGCCGGGGGTGCACTTGGCCCTCACCCCCGACAAATCGGCTTATGCCCCCCGCGAAGCCGTGCGCCTGCATCTGCAAGCCAGCGATGCAGCTGGCAAACCCGTGCAGGGCCGATTTTCGGTGGCGGTGACTACGGCCGGCCCGGCCCCGGACAATAGCCCCACCATACTCTCGCACCTGCTCCTCACCTCCGACCTGGCCGGGCCCGTTGAGGCCCCCGGCTACTATTTCCAGGAACCCCAAACACCTGAAATTCGCCAGGCGCTCAATAGCCTGCTGCTTACGCAGGGCTGGCGGCGCTTTGTGTGGAAGGAAGTGCTGGCCGGCCAGCAGCCGGGGCGCGAGTTTGCCTTGGAGCAGGGCCTACGCGTGACGGGCCAGGTGCTGGCGGCCAACGGCCAGCCAGCGGCGGCTCATGCGGTGGCTTACCTGCAGTCGAACCCCAACCGCGAGGCCCAGATGCTGACCGATGCCAACGGCCGCTTCCTGTTTCGCGGCCTCGACGGGCGCGATACGGCCCACGTGATGCTGCGGGTGCAGCCCGGCCGACACGAGCAAAACCTGCGCATTCGCGTGCTGGGGCCGCCCCCGATGAGCACCGCCTGGGCCGGCCTCGCAGCTACGTCGCTGGCAGAGCAGACCGATTACCTGCAGCGCAGCCAGCAACGCCAGGCCATCGAGAAGCGCATTCAGCTGCAGGCTGGCCGGCCGGTGCAGCTGGGTGGCGTGCACGTGCGCGGCAGCAGGCCATTGGCCCCCGCCGACAATATTGACCGGCCCTACACCACCGGTACGGCTACGGTGCTACAACTTGGCAACGAAGTGAGGCAAGCCGACTCGCGCACGGCCATGGAGTATCTGCGAGGTCGGGTAGCCGGCGTAGTGGTCACCGGCAAGAAAATTAATATCCGCCAGGCAGTGACCATCCAGAAGCATTATAGTGACACCAATGGCAGCACGCATTCGGGCGTGGGTGGGGCGGTCGAACCACTGTTTTTACTCGATGGCAACATCATTTCGAGCGAAATATTTGCCGATTTGCCGGCCAACTCGCTTCAGACGATTGATGTTCTGAACCAAAACGCAGCCACTCTATTCGGCACCTTAGCCTACGGCGGCGTTATCGCAGCGTACTCGCGGCAAAACAATCTGGTGGAGCAAGTCGACCCCAGCAGTTCTTTTTCCGCTGCCCGGGCCGGGGCGCTTTCGCTGCAGGTACCCGGCTATTACCAGGCCCGGGAGTTTTACGCTCCGCGCTATGATACCGCCACGCCCGCCGGCCAGCCCGACCCGCGTCATACGACGCTATACTGGGTCCCGGCCGTCGGCACCGACGCAAGTGGCCAGGCGCAACTTCAGTTTTTCGCCTCCGATGCTACCGGCACCTTTCGGGCCGTCGCCGAAGGCGTAAGCCCGCAAGGAACTGCGCTTCGGGGCACCGCTACGCTGGAGGTTCGCCCCGGCCGCTAGCGCCTCCCCGACGCACTATGCCCCCCGCACTGCCTCGCTAAAGGCCGGAATATCGGCCAGCCGCTGGTTGGTGCGCGCTGCAAAATCGACGCGCCAGCAGTAGTGCACCAGCCCGTTGGTGAGCAGCAGCAGCGGCGCGCCAATGGTCTGATTGTAGGTGGTGGCCTGGCGCGCCACTTCCTGCGTGATAGGCACCGACGGCGCCTTGCACTCTACCAGCAGCAGGGGCTGTCCTGCCGGGTCGAGGGCCAGCAGGTCGGTGCGCTTCTGGCGCTGGTTGTAGCGCAGGCCGCGCTCGAGGGCCAGCAGGCCACGCGGGTAGCCCAGGTCGGTTATCAGATAATGCACCACGTGCTGCCGTACCCACTCCTCGGGCGTGAGCACCACGTGCTTGCGCCGAAGAATATCCCAGATAAGGGGCTGATTTGTGGCCGATTTCGTAAGTTTGGCCTCGAAAGGCGGCAGGTCCAGGGCTTGCATCACCTCCAAAGGTAGGGGTCTGGTACGGAGTGACTGAGCAACTGAGTGGCTAAGTGACTCCCACACGCATACCCTTTTCTCACTCCCGAACTTAGCCATCCCGCCACTCAACACACCTTTTATGAAGACCAAAGAAGAAATTGTAAACAACTGGCTGCCACGCTATACCGGCGTGGCACTGGAAGAATTTGGCCAGTACATCCTGCTCACCAACTTCAGCAACTACGTGTATATGTTTGCTGAGCAGTTTGATACTGAAGTGCGCGGCAAAGACAAGCCGATGCAAACCGCCACGGCCAACGGCATCACCATTATCAACTTCGGCATGGGCTCGCCGATGGCAGCCACGGTGATGGATTTGCTCTCGGCCATAAAGCCCAAAGCGGCGCTATTTCTGGGCAAATGCGGCGGCCTGAAAAAGACCAAGCTCGGCGACCTCGTGCTGCCCATCGCGGCCATTCGCGGCGACGGTACTTCCGACGACTACCTGCCCAAGGAAATTCCGGCCCTGCCCTCGTTCCGCCTGCAGCGTGCCGTGTCGTCGATGATTAAGAAGCACGAGCTCGACTACTACACCGGCACCGTGTACACCACCAACCGCCGCGTGTGGGAACACGATGCCGACTTCAAAGACTACCTGCGCCGCGTGCGCGCCCTGGCCGTGGACATGGA
Organism: Hymenobacter agri; assembly: GCF_054778495.1. Classification (NCBI taxonomy): domain Bacteria; kingdom Pseudomonadati; phylum Bacteroidota; class Cytophagia; order Cytophagales; family Hymenobacteraceae; genus Hymenobacter; species Hymenobacter agri. Next base: position 6,196 of record NZ_BAAGZM010000129.1, on the reverse strand, counting down.
AACGGCCACGATTTTCGTAGTGGGCTTCGCCAACGAGATTCCGCACGGCGCCCTGCTGCTGGTGAGCGATAACCCGATGACGCCCGAAGGCGTGAAAACCTCGGAATCGGACTCGAAAGTAACCGCCGAATTTGTGAAGCGCCACCTGCAAATCGGCATCGAGTCGCTGCAGGAATTGCAGTTCTCGGGCGAGTCGGTGAAGCACCTGCGCTTCGAATAGCCCGGCTATTTTGAACAACTCCGGAACGTCATGCTGAGCGAAGTCGAAGCATGACGTTCTTTTTTATTCTTTCTTACCAGCATTTCCCGGCTCAACCCTCGCATATGTTCCACTTCTTCCCTTCCACCTTCTCTAAACTCGCCGCGCCGCTGCTGGCGCTTGGGCTGCTCGGCAGCTGCGGGGCCCGGCGCGAGGCCGTGGATGTGCTCGTGACCAACGCCACGGTGTACACCGTCGATTCGACGTTCAGCAAGGCCGAGGCTTTCGCGGTGAAGGATGGCAAATTCGTGGCCGTGGGGCCGGCGGCGGAGCTGAAGGCGAAGTACCAGGCGGCGCAGGAAGTGGACGCGGGCGGCAAGTTCATTTACCCCGGTTTTTACGACGCGCACTGCCACTTCTACCGCTACGCGCTGGCGCTACCGAGTGCTGACCTGGTGGGCACGAACTCGTGGAAAGAAGTGATTCAGCAGCTGCAGGAAAACCGGAAGAAGTACCCGCAGGCGGCCTGGCTCACCGGGCGCGGCTGGGACCAGAACGATTGGCCCAGCAAGCAGTTCCCAACCAAAGACACGCTCGACCTGCTGTTCCCGGACGTGCCCGTGCTCATCACCCGCGTGGACGGCCACGCCGCCCTCGTAAACCAGAAGGCGCTGGACGTGGCGGGCATTACGGCCCGCACGCCCATCAGCGGCGGCGTCATTGGGCGCGATGCGCAGGGCCACCTCACCGGCCTGCTCGTGGATAACGCCACGCGCCTCGTGAGCAGCAAAATTCCTGACCCCTCCCCCGCCGAAGCGGCCCCGCTGTTGCTGCAGGCCCAGCAAAACTGCGTGGCCGTGGGCCTCACCAGCCTCGCCGACGCTGGCCTCGATAAGGCCAACATCGACCAGATGGCTGCCCTGCAGCAGCAACAGAAGCTGAAGCTACGCCTCTACGTCATGCTCACGCCCACGGCAGAAAACCGCGCCTACTACCTCAAAAACGGCCCGGTGCTGACCGACCAGCTTACCGTCAGCTCCTTCAAAGTATACGCTGATGGGGCGCTGGGTTCGCGCGGGGCCTGCCTGGTGAAGCCGTACGCCGATAAACCGAAGGAAACCGGCTTCCTGCTTTCGACCGAAAAGCAGTTCCGCGACCTGGCGAAAGAGCTGGCCGCCTCGAAATTCCAGATGAACACCCACGCCATTGGCGATTCCGCCAATCGCATCATCCTCAACATCTACGGCGAGGCGTTGAAGGGCCAGAAGGACCGCCGCTGGCGCATCGAGCACGCTCAAGTCATTACCCCGGCCGACATGCCCAAGTTCGGGCAGTTCGGCATCGTGCCCTCGGTGCAGCCTACGCACGCCACTTCGGATATGTACTGGGCCGGCGAGCGGCTGGGTGCTGAGCGCCTGAAAACGGCTTATGCTTATAAAGAATTGCTGAAGCAGTACGGCCAGCTGGCGCTGGGCTCCGACTTTCCGGTGGAGGATATTAACCCGCTGTTCGGCTTCCACTCGGCCGTGGCCCGGCAGGATGCCAAGAACTTTCCCGCCACCGGCTTTCAGATGGAAAACGCCATTACCCGCGAGCAGGCGCTGCGCGGCATGACCACCTGGGCCGCCCACGCCGCCTTCGAGGAGAAGCGCAAGGGCCAGATTAAGCCCGGCATGCTCGCCGATTTCGTGGTGCTGGACACCGATTTGATGACCGCGCCGAAGGAAAACCTGCGCGGCGCCAAAGTGCTGCAAACCTGGATTGGAGGCGAGCGGGTGTTTGGCGGCAAATAACAATCTATTATTGCGGGCAACAATAGAAAGCCCCGGCACTGCGCAGTGCCGGGGCTTTCGTTCTCATCGGGCTATTTGAGAGCCCCTGCTAACGCTGCGGGGCTTCGTCAGCCGAGCCGCCGTAGATGGCGGGCACCGGAATATCGAGCAGGCGCAGGTACACGCTCATCTGGCCGCGGTGATGAATGAGGTGGTTGAGCACCAGCACCCGGGCCACGGCCGTGCGCGGCATTTTCATGAATACTTGTTCGCCGCGGCGCATGGTCCACATGTCCCGGAATGTAGCATCGTCGACATCGGCGAGGGCCTTGTGGATGTTCTCGGCGTTAATATCAAAACGGCGCAGTACCTCATCGGTTTCGGTGGGCGAGGGCGGAAACTGCACCGTGGCCATGTCGGTTTCGGGGCCCTGCAGCGATATCTGTAGAAAACCCACGAGGTTGGCCATGTGCGAAGCCAAGGTGCCCAGCTTCATGCTTTTGGGGTGGGGCTGCCAGTCGAATTTGTCGGTAGGCACCCGCTCGAGCAGGCGGCGGGTGAGGGCAAGTTCCTGCTTCAGCTCCTGGCTGAGGGCGGTTTGCAGCGTGGGGGCGGCGGTTTCGGGTTGCATGAGCAGTATAGGTTGGGGTGGGGTGATGTAAATAGAGTGAGCCCGTACACGAAGGCGCACGGGCGACCAAAATACTTTACCGGGCCATCGGCGCGCCCATTTCGGCGGCGGCCGCGGCGGGCGGCGGGCCGGGCACCGCTACCGGGCCCAGCGAGTCTTCGCGCAACTTCTTGCCACGCAGCTGGAGCAGGAAAATCAGGCCCAGAATGAAGAACACAATCAGGGCGAGGATGCTGTAGCGCATATTGCCGCCGGTGAGCTGCGAAATGCCCCCGAAGGTGATAAGGCCGATAACAATACCAAGCTTCTCAGTCACATCAAAAAAGCTGAAGTAGGCAGCCGAGTTGGGAGTGTTTTCGGGAATAATTTTGGAGTACGTGGAACGCGACAGGCTTTGTACCGCGCCCATGGTGAGACCGATAACTGAAGCCAGTAAGTAGAACGACCAGCCGGCCTTTACAAAATAGCCGGCGATGCATATCAACATCCAAATAAACACCGCCCAACTCAGCGCTCGCGTATTGCCGATGCGCTCAGAAATTTTAGCAAACATCCAAGCACCCAGAATACCGACGATTTGCAACAGCAGAATGGTGGTAATAAGCGCCGTGGTTTCCAAATGCAATTCTTCATCTCCAAACAGAGTGGCCACATACATCACCGTTTGCACGCCCATGTTGTAGGTGAAGTAGGCCAGCAGAAAGCGCTTGAGATTGGGCTGTTTCTTGGTTTCTTCCCACACCTTGCCCAACTCGCGGAAGCCGTTAAGCAGCCAGCCCGATTCGGAAACAGCACCCGGCGCACGGCCGGAATCGGCAGGCAGGGTGAAAAAGGGAATCTGGGCGAAGCCTGCCCACCAGATGCCCGTGAGCAGGAAACTTAAACGCGTGGCATGGCCCTCGTCGAGCCCAAACATGGGTGTTCCCGAGAGGGTAGGCCCCTTAATGATTAATAAGCACAGTACTAGCAGCAGCACCGAGCCAATGTAGCCCATTGAAAATCCCCGGGCTGATAATGAATCGAACTTCTCTTCGGAGGAAATATCAGGCAGATAGGAATTGTAAAAGACAATCGAGCCGGAAAAACCTACCGTAGCCATAATGAATACAAACACGCTGATGGTAAATGTGCTGGGCTCGAAAAAATACAGACCGGCGCAGCTAAAGGCCCCGATATAGCAGAATATTTGCAAAAACAGTTTTTTGCGGCCCGAGAAGTCGGCCAGCGACGTGAGTAGTGGGCTGATGAGAGCGATAATGAGGAAGGCAGCCGATACCGAGTAATTCTGCAGTGACGTGCCCGGAATGTGCATCCCGAGGAAGTCGACGGGGGTTTTGCCGCTGTCGGTGTGCGTTACGGCCTTCACCATTGAGCCCCAGTAAATCGGGAAAATCGAGCTGGTAATCACCAGCGGGTACACCGAGTTGGCCCAGTCATAGAACGTCCAGCCTGTGGTGATGCGCTTGTTGTCTTTTTCGACCGCGCCGGCGGCGGCGGCAGGTTGCGTCGGTGTTGGGCTCATAAGCGGGCGCAGGGAATGTGAAGGGTTGCGCCGGGCAAGGTAACGGGTTTTTACGGTTGGGGTTGGGCGGGGGCGTTGTTTACCTGCTGCTAGGCGCATTGGGCTTTTACCAAACAGGCCCGCCGGGTTCCGGCGGGCCTTCATAGCAATTCATAACAACCCAACCGTTATCCGTTCACCGAGCCCATCATGGCCGCCGGGTAGCGCAGGCCGGCTGCCGCCTTGCCCTTCGGTGCGATTTCGTCGAGTTGGGCCAGCTCGTCCTTGGTCAATTCCACTTCCAGCGCGCCAAGGTTTTCTTCAAGGTACTGCACGCGCTTGGTACCGGGAATGGGCACCACGTCGTCGCCTTGGGCCAGCACCCAGGCCAGGGCCAGCTGGCTGGCGGTGCAGTGCTTCTGCTTCGCCAAATCCTGAATACGGGCCACGAGGTCGAGGTTTTTCTGGAAGTTCTCGCCCTGGAAGCGGGGCGTGTGGCGGCGGTAGTCGTCCTCGGCCAGGTCTTCGAAGCGCTTAATCTGGCCCGTGAGGAAGCCCCGGCCCAGCGGCGAATACGGCACGAAGCCCACCCCCAGCTCCCGGATGGTGGGCAGAATCTCGTCTTCCGGCTCGCGGCTCCAGAGCGAATACTCGGTTTGCAGCGCCGCGATGGGATGCACCGCCACGGCCCGGCGCACGGTAGCCGGCGCGGCCTCGCTCAGCCCCAGGAAGCGCACTTTGCCTTCCTCCACGAGCCGGCTCATGGCCCCCACGGTTTCCTCGATGGGCGTGTTCGGGTCGACGCGGTGCTGGTAGTAGAGGTCGATGTGGTCGGTGCCGAGGCGCTTGAGGCTGCCCTCGCAGGCGGCTTTCACGTACTCGGGCCGGCCGTTGATGCCGCGCTTGGTGGGGTCGTTGGGGTCGCGCTGAATGCCGAACTTGGTGGCCAGCACCACGCCATCGCGCCGGCCTTTGAGGGCGCGGCCCACCAGCTCTTCGTTTTTGTAGGGGCCGTACATGTCGGCGGTGTCGAAGAAGGTCACGCCCAGGTCGAGGGCGCGGTGCAGGGTACGGGTGCTTTCGGCGTCGTCCTGCCCGGCGTAGAAGTCGGACATGCCCATGCAGCCCAGGCCCAGGGCCGATACGGTGAGGCCGGAGCGGCCCAATTGGCGGGTTTTCATATGCGTTGGTGGTTTGGTGGGTGAGTGAAGTAGTGGAATGAGCAGGTCAAAATCTGTCATCCTGAGCAGAGCGAAGGACCTTCTCACGCCTGAACTGTTTGCAGTAAACAACAAATACCGCCGTGAGAAGGTCCTTCGCTACGCTCAGGATAGCAAACCGGTTATCCCAGCCTTTTGATTTGGCCGATTTTTCTGCGCTGCCGCCACAACTCTCCTCCCTCCTGCCACAACTCTCCTCCCTGCCGCCACACTTCTCCTCCCTCCCGCTCCAACCATCCGCGCCGCCGTCACGCCTTTCCGCTGCCCCGCCCCACCGTACCTTTACCCCGTGAAAAGCACTCTGAAAAATGCCGTTTGCGCCGCCGCCGCGCCTTTCCTGCTGCTGGCCGCTTGCTCCTCGCCCAACAAGCCTATCAATGAAGGCGGAGCCCCCTCGCCGGCCAGCGCCGCCGAAATGGCCCTGATGGCCACCCACGACTCGTTGATGTTCCAGACCGACGAGCTGATGGCCCGCAAAGCCAAGCTCTCGGGCTATCACTCCGAGGCGCCCGCGCCCTACATCCACGGCCTCACCGCCGCCGATAACGCCATGATGGCCTGGATGCACCAGTACAAAGCGCCCGACAGCACGGCCACGCCAGAAGCCCGCCTCGCCTACATGCAGCAGCAGCAGCAGCAGCTCGCCGTGGTGCGCCGCCTGTTCCGCTCTTCCCTCGATTCGGCCGTGAAGTTCCAGGCCGCCCACCCGGCTGCCGGCGACTTGCCCACCCCTGCCGCCAAATAACCCCCGCCCCATGCTGAAACGCCTGTTGCTGCTGCCAGCCTTAGCCGGCACGCTGCTCACCACCGCCTGCACCGAGAAACCCAAGGAAGCCGCCCGGCTGCCCATTCTGGGCGAGCGCGACATCCGCC
>NZ_BAAGZM010000128.1:0-9018 GCF_054778495.1 Hymenobacter agri | reverse complement strand
ACCTGCCGCTGGCCAGCGGGCAGTGGGCGTACCTGGCCTGCTGGCGCGACACCTGCACCCGCGGCGTGGTCGGCTGGCACGTGAGCGACTCGTTGCACACGGAGCTGGTGACCAGGGCCTTCGCGCGAGCCATGGCCGTGCAGCAGCCCTCGCCCGGCCTGCTGGTCCACGCCAACCGGGGCAGCCAGTACACCAGCGCCGCCTTTGGGGAGCAACTGCGGCAAGCACAGGCCGTACCCAGCCTGAGCCGGCCGGGCAATCCCTGCGACAACACCTTGGCCGAGAGCGGCTGGAGTACGCTCAAAACGGAGTTACTGCCTGGTCGGGCCGGCTTCGCCAACCTGGAAGAAGCGCGGTTGGAACTGGCTCACTACTTAGACGACTACTCTAATACCCGGCGCCTGCACTCGGCCCTAGGCTACCGAACCCCACGCGAAGTCGAACTTGAACACCGCTTACAACCTACCTTAGCCCAATGTCCGTTTTGACCCGACCACCCCAGACAGTCATAACAGTACTGCAAGTTGGACCACCGCCCCATTAATGTTAACGAGCTAGCGCTTTACGAAAATTATAGAATATTTTTTCAATTAACCGGGAGTCTTCAGTTATAATACTAGCTGTTGCACTTATGCCGTTACGGTAAGCAATATTCTTTCCATATGTTGTAACTAAACCGTTAGGCAAAATTATTTTAGCCATGAAACCGTTCTCCTTGGAAGAAATTTGGGATATGTAAGAAACTCGTCCATTTATCATCCCGAATTCCTCAAAAGGGTAGCCAGCTAATTTAATCTGGGCCGTCTGCCCAACTCTAACCTTGCCAATATTGACTTGGGGTATAATTGCTTCTCCGTAGTAAGCACTGTTTTGCGGGTCAATATAAAACAGTTCTTGATTAGCCCTAAGCGTTTGTTTTTCTTCTAGAATAGAAGAAAAGAATACCCGCCCGCCAATTGGAGCCACAACAACGTAGCGGTTCTTCCAAGCATCAATCGAACTACGCAAAGTGTTAATGGCTTGTTCAAAGACACTTTTTTGCTCCGCAACAAGCTTATCCAGTTCTAGGAGCTCTTTTCTCTTAGCCGTCTGTGTTGTATAACTCTGAATTAGTAATGATTCTGCCTGCTTGTAGGCCAATTGTTTATTAAGTAGCTGGCTTTCCTGCTTGCGAAGGTCAGTAGGAGCAATAACTCCTTGTTGAAGTAGTGCTTTTTGAATGTTAAATTCTTTTTGAGCCAGATCCAAATCCCGGTGGTGGATTTGCTGCTGTGCTCCCAGGTTTGCATTTAAAGAAGTCAAATCAACAATTTCCTTCACTAACATCAGGCGTTTGCGAGGAAAAAATCCTGCCTTCTGAAATGATAGATATTGAGTATATGCTTGTTCGAATTCTTGATAGGAAGTCTGCAATTCGCCCAGGTGATCCGTGTGAAATGTATGTTGACTTGTAGAATTTTTAGATACATCGTAGCGAAGTTGGTTTAGCTCCTTTTCAAAAGCTAAAATCTGGGCGTGGTCACCAGTACTTTCCAAGTACGCAAGTATTTGGTATGCCCGCACACTATCTCCTTCCTTAGTTAGCAATTTAACAAGTGTTCCTTCGCCTTTGGCGTTCACCGGCTTAGGAGCATTCACCGTGGTAAGTTGCAACGGGACCTGCACTAAGTCGGGATAATGAATAAGCCAACTGCCGGCTATCGCGGCTAGCAGCAGCAGAAAGAACAGGGTTATTCCCCATTGCACAATCCATGCCGGGGGGGTACTGATAATATCATCCAGTTCTTCGCTGTTGCCAGAAGACGGTAAAGGCTCAGTTTTTGGCTTCGGATCGATTATAACTGGCATATTAAAATCATGATTTGCGGGAGAAAAGATTGGGCTATCTATTCAATTCTAGTTGATTCTTGACCAAATTATAGTATTTGTTGCGCAACAGCAGTAACTCCTCGTGCGTGCCGACTTCGGCAATTTCGCCGCGCTCTAGCACGATGATCTGGTCGGCATTATAGACGGTACTCAATCGATGAGCCACTACAACAACTGTCCGCCCTTCAAAAAACCGGTTCAGATTACCCATGATGACACTTTCGTTCTCGGTATCGAGAGCGTTGGTAGCTTCATCAAAGAATAGATAAGCAGGATTTTTATAGACTGCCCTGGCTATCAATATCCGTTGTCGCTGCCCCTGACTAATGCCATTGCCTTCCATTCCGATTTTTGTGTTAAGCCCGAAGGGTAGCGCATCGATGAAGTCTTGAATATTAGCAGTCTTAATTGCGTTTTCCAATCTGCCATAGTCCGGATTCTCCTCATCAACTGCAATATTGCGAGCAATTGTATCCGAAAAAATAAAGCCTTCCTGCATCACAACCCCGCATTGACTACGCCATAACTTATGGCTTACATTAAGCAAATTCACACTTCCCAAGTACACGTTACCGTTGGTAGGAGCATAAAACTTAAGCAAAATCTTTAGCAACGTTGTCTTGCCACTGCCACTGCCCCCAACAATTGCGGTCACCTTTCCAGCAGGAATGAAAAGTGAAATGTTCTGTAAAGTTGGTCGATCATTTCCTCCACTATAACTGAACATTACATCTTTTAAGTGCAGACTCCTATCACTGGGAAGTATTTCCAAGCGTGATTGACCAGGAATTTCTTCATCTTCCATCCTGTGGATTTCATTCAACCTTTCCAAACTTATTTGCGCATCCTGCAAGGTTTGCATGAAGGCAATAAGCTGTTCTACGGGACTATTCAACTGCCCGATGATATACTGTATCGCCAACATGGAGCCAAGAGTGAGTTCCCCGTGGATGACTGCTCGCGCAGCGAAGAAGGTAATAAAGATATTTTTCCCTTCATTCAATAAGAATGCGCCCGTCTGCTGATACTGATTAAGCGCTAATACTTTAATGTTTAATTTGAATAGCTGAGCCTGAATCCTTTCCCAGACCCAACGCTTTTGCGTTTCGGAATTGGAAAGCTTGATTTCCTGCATTCCCTGTATTAATTGTACTAGCGCGCCCTGATTTCGGGCTGATACTTCGAACCGTTTAAAGTCCAAATTGCGTCGTCTACGCAAGAAAAGCACAATCCAGCAGGCATATAGGGCGGTACCTACGAAGAAAATGATAAAGATAGGTGTATGGTAGATGAACAGTACAATGCCAAAAATTATTAGATTGAAAAGGGAAAAAAGCGTGCTCAAGGAGGCACTAGTTAAAAAGGCTTCAATCCTGTGCTGGTCCTCAATCCGCTGCATAAGGTCTCCAAAGAGCTTAACATCAAAGAATGCCAGTGGTAGCCTCATGAGCTTGCTCAGAAAGTCTGAAAGAACCGATAGATTTATTCGTGTACTAATGTGTAATAAGATCCAACTTCGAAGAAACTCAACCGAGGTACGCCCAGCAGCCAGCATAAGCTGAGCCGCGAGAACAAGGTATACAAAATTTAAATTCTGCGTGTTGATACCAATGTCAACAACGGATTGCGTGAGAAAAGGCAGTATTAATTGCAGTAAGCTCCCAACTATGAGGCTTAAAAACAGTTGAACTATAAGCTTTTTGTACTTCGCAGCAAAAACATATGTGAATAATTGCTTAAAGCCGATTTCTGGCGTTGCTTCGCCGCTTTCAACAAAAAAGGCAGGGGTGGGCTCGAGCAACAAGCCGATACCTTGGCCAGGTCCCGCTGCCCAGTGTGATTCAAATTCTTCTTGCGTGTAGACAATCAGGCCTCGACTCGGGTCGGCTACGTGTACCCGGCTACCTGTGCCGCCCTTAGATGATGGCATTATTCGCCGAATAAAGGGGGAATAGGGTTCTATTATTTCGTAAACCACCACAAAATGATTCTGCTGCCAATGCACAATGCAAGGCAGCGGCACTTCGGTTGAGAGCGTGTGGAAATCAAGTCTGGCTCCTACCGTATGAAAGCCAATGGATTCGGCGGCCCGGCTGATGTTCAGTAGAGAGACCCCTTCCCGGTTGATCTGGCTCTCGTTACGTAAGTACTGCAGACTATAGGAGCGACCATAATGCTTGGCAATCATGCGCAAGCAAGTAGGACCGCAGTCCATCGTATCAAATTGTTTGTAAAAAGGAAATCGGGCCATAAAAATTCGTAAGGAAAAACAACGCCTTAAAATAGCTGGCTTAACGCCAAAATCAGGGTGAGGAGAGGATGTTAGAGCGTAAAATCAGAGAGAAAGCATTGCAACAGTGCGTAGAAAGTAACGCTTGCCACTATCTATTGCCACGTTATCTAACTGTTGTAAACTCGCTGTATAAGAAACACAACTTATAGTTTTGCATTTGCATCTATTTTTTTGTTGGCGCAACCAGTTAAGATTCAATCAAAACAAATTTTTATTTTCTTTCGTGTGTTTAACAACTGTCTTTGAATATCCTCATGAATTAGACTGTTGAGGAATAGTCGCTAAAGTCAGATAGCCAGTATATATTAGATGAGAACAGACAAATTCGTATACCGCTTCCCGAATAAAGCCTAGTTTGGTATCCTCCACATCCTCGGAAATTAGTTTTATCAACTCTTCACCTGTTAATGACTCGCCCTGAAAATAAACTAATAATTCAGACCATCCAGTTAACTTTTGACCGAATACTCCCGGATCCCGATGCTGTAGAATCACAAATCCTTGATCCTGCTCGTCACCAGAATCGTCATTCTGACCATTTGGGGTGGTTGCGCTAACAGCTAAGCGTGGAACATAGGAAATGATATGACTGCTTTCTGACAAAGTGAATTTCGTTGACATTATAGCATTCACTTTAGCATCACTCATGAAATCGTATATTTTGCTTGCAGCGGCGAACCCGAATGGATTAATTTGTGCTAGTTCATTAGCGATAGTTTCCAGTTCAGTCCAAATGGCTAACAATTCGTTGCGCAAGCTCCCAAGATCTTGAGCAACTGGCTGCTTGGGCTGTTCAGATTTAGTCTGCAGTGTTGAGGTACCGGATACCTTTAAGTTGGATGGTACCGCAAAATAGGGTAAATCCCTCGTTCCAACCGGGATGTAGTATTGCAAAGGAACCGAACTAGCCAAAGCTCGCTGAATCAAATCATATTGGTTTGGAAATTCGTACCGCAAACGATGCTGGACCTGCTCACAGCTGTAAAATTCTTTTTTCGCATGCCCGATTAAATGGATAAAGCTTTTCATAGCCGGAACCTTATTGAGCTGCACAACCTCCCTAAAATCAGCGCTTAATTGGGGGATGACAAAATAAACTTCCTTGGCAGCCTCTTTAGCCATCTCGGAAAACAGGTATTGTTCGGCAGCGATATTAACCAGCCCAGCATTCGCATCCTGGCAGAGAATAGACTCGTTGCTTGCCAGAAAGTCAAGTGCAGTAGTAGCGTAATTATGGAGGAATTCTAAGTCAGAACCTCCTAATACTCCCGCATTTACAGAAATAATAGGTTTGCCATTAGCATAGCTCGGCTGCATACACAAAGGCAAATTATGTAATTGACTTTGAATATGTTGCAAAGATTTGAGATATATTTCCTCGTGCTGTAACTCGGGGCTTTGGGCAATCAGTGGGTGGTTCACGATGCCAGACGCATCTAATGGAGACCACGTGAATACGTCGCCGTCTACGTGAAGGAAAGGGCGGTCCTGAATACTATAACTAAATAGCTTGGGCAAGGCCCATAATCCTCGGTGATAGTGATTAAAGCGATCAAGGCAAACTTTTACGCTCGTGTAAGGAAGTTTAAAGCGGTCAATAAGCAATTCCTTCCCCTGCTCATCGGTTATCAGTTCAACTTCTTTATAATGCCGCCTCAGCAATGAACAACTCAGGGCCATGCTCATATAGTGAAACTCAGGAGCTAACCAGCCTCCTTTGGCCCTCCCTTCAACCGTTTCTTGGCCCTGGCTGGGCAGTGTCCATAAACTCTGAATTATTTTCATCTCGCAATATCAATACAGCAACGGTTGATATTCAGGTGGGTAACGGAAGACTTTTGTTATTTCCCGTATTTGTACTAAACAAAGCTAGCTTATAGAATAGATAAGCTATTATTATTCGAATGTAAAAATTAATAAGAATGCAACAACATCATTTTATTTCATTGATAGACAAGAACAAAATTTAAGCCACCGCCTCGCCCGCAAGCATTCGCTATGGTGTTTCGGCTATTGGCTGTTACCATCGGTGCGCCTATGCGCATCAGGCGGCCGGCGCACGTACAGCACTTAGCCGCGTTGGCGCACCAGCTACCGAGCATAACGTGAAGCTATATGCTTTCAGAAAATTCATTTCACCTGGCTGGTCTCGCAATTCTATTAGCGAAAACCCAACTTCTTTTCATGAGCGAACTCATGCTTCGGCTGCTTGAAGATAATCATCAATGCCGCGTTTTCAGCCCGGGCGCTGCTTCTTAGGGTTAAGCCCACCATATACTAGGTGTATAGTCCCAGCGTGAGGTGGGTCGGGTCACGGGTAAAGATAGTCGGGTTCTTTTGCCACTGCGCGCAGACAAATTCGTGCGGTGTCAGCCCGATTAGGGTCTTCAATCGCTTGGCGTGGTTGCAGGCCAGCAAAAAGGTTTGCAGGTGCTCGTTGAGTTCCTCGGTGCTCTGGTAATGGAAGCGCCGGACGGTGGCTTCCTTAATCGTGCGGTTCATCCGTTCTACCTGGCAGTTGGTCCAAGGATGGGCCGGCTTAGTCAGGCGGTGTTCCACACCGTATGCGCGGCAGATGCGGTCTAAACTGTGCCCATCGGAGACGGACTGGTGAGCGTGCACCGGACGCCGTTATCCGCTAGCACGGTATGCACCTTATCGGGCAGCTTATCCAGCACCCGCCGCAGGAACTCGACGGCCACCACGCGCTAGGCGCATGGATGCGGTTCGGCAAAGTCCACTTTGCTGGTGCGGTCGATGGCCACGAAGAGGTACTGCTTGCCTTGCTCCGTCTGGACTTCGGCAAAGTCGACGCGCAGTTAGCAGATGGGGTAGTCCTTAAACTTCTTTTCCGGCGGGCTCTGTCCGTCTTCGTTTAGGGGCAAGCGGCTGATGCCGTGACGTTGGAAACAGCGGTGCAGCGCCGAGCGCGATAAGTGCGCAATCGTGGTCAGCAGCGCGTAGAGGCAATCATCGAGCGCCAGGAATGTGTGCCGACGAAAGGCCACGGCGATGGTCTCCAGCTCGGCCGTGAACACCGTCGAGGTGGGTTCAGGGCCCATCCGGGCGTCCTGGACGCTGAGGCGTTTGCGCCACTTGGCCACCGTTTTCGGGTTGATGTTATAGCGGGTGGCTAAGCTTTGTAGGCTTTCCTGGCTGTGTTGGATAGCGCGCCGTACCACCTGAGTAGTGCGGGCGCTGCCGTGGAGTACTTGTCCCATAGGTTCGTGCGAAATTCCGGCCCGGAAAATACGCCATTACACGCTGAGACTATACATCTCCAGCATCACGCCAAGTGCTTGAAGCGCCTGCATGGACAGCCTCCCACTAATTCGTCTGTGCGCTAATTCAAATGAACGCCGCTATCTTTACCCATAACTCGGCCCATCCTGCAGTTGAGACTGTACATTTATAATACAATTATTACACCAATCGACGTAGGCCTCTCTGGAGTCTGGATGGTATCATTACTCATATTGTAAGCCCTTTGAAAGCTGTTAAAAAAGATTATGAAATATCTCCTTCTTATCATCGCCCTTGTTGCTAGCATTTTTTCCGTTCACGGCCAAAGTTTGCTTTTGACTGGTGCGGCGCAAACAAAAGATAAGAAAAATCCTATTCCTTATGTGAACATCGGTATTAAGGGAAAAAACATCGGTGCTGCGGCTGACGAGCACGGCGAATTTTCTTTCCGGGTTCCGTCTACCTTAATACATGATACGCTAACCTTTTCAGCCATAGGTTACCAAGAAAAGAATGTCCTAATCTCGCAAATACCTGCAAACCAAAGGAACATTTTTTTTCTTGAAGAGAAGAAAGTCTCCTTGCAAGAAGTAGTTGTTCGCGGTCACGCAGAGAAAATACGACGTATTGGTACAACCTCGCACAACCCTTTGCTTTGGGGGAGTGTCCTCACCAAGGACACCCACGATATCGTAGAGTTTGGTAAACTTATTTCCTTAGCTGAAAAACCTTCTCAACTTATAGATGCTCATATTTTTCTTCGACGGCCCACGACAGACTCTGTTGCTATCCGAATTAATTTTTACGGAGTCGATCAGGGAATGCCAGCAAATCGCCTAGTAGAGCAAACCATCATTATAAGAACAACAGTGCGAAACGGCTGGTTGAACATTGATTTAACTAAATACAACTTATCATTACAGCACGATTTCTACATAAGCTTTGAATTTTTACCCGAAAAAAACAATTCGGTGCCACAGTTTAGCTACGGAGCTCAATTAGGGGGAGCGGCTCTTATTCGTACCAGCAGCTTAGGTACATGGAAGCGCGAGTCGGGTGCGTCATTAGCCGCTTACGTCACAGTAAAGCAGTAAATGCCCGTTTTCCTAGTAACCATGCTTCTTTTTAGGCAGTGGTCTAATACAGGATGGGTTCGTATAGCGTCAGATGGTAACGACTCAACACGTTTGCGCCAAATGCGGCAGCGAACAAATTCAGCGCAACGGGCACAGCGGCGGGCACGCCCGCTACCGCTGCACCAGTTGCGGGCACCAAGCCCGGTTTGTGCCTGCAGCGGCCGAGCGGGCGGCCCGCTACGGCCAAGTCGAAAAGCTCTTGGCCGAGCGCAACTCGCAGCGCAGCATCGTGCGCGTGACGGGCGTTTCGCGCATGACCATGGCCAGACTGGCAAAAACAAGCGCAGCAGCCAAGCCCGCCCTTGCCGCGCCTGCGGCCGAAAAAGGCGCAACGCAGGCGGTGGGAAGCGCTGGAATTGGATGAGATGTGGACGTTTGTGGGCCGCAAACGGCGCAAGGTGTGGCTTTGGCTGGCCGTCGAACGCGCCAGTCGCCGCGTCGTGGCGTGGGTGTTGGGCCGGCGCGATGCGGCCACGG
>NZ_BAAGZM010000127.1:0-9038 GCF_054778495.1 Hymenobacter agri | reverse complement strand
AGGGCGGGCATGCCGCCGGCGCGCTCCACCAGAGCGAGGGCCGCGGCGTGAATGGCCATCGGGAAAATCTGGGCGTTGGAGAGCTGCCAGCCGGCCGCGCCGGGCATGGGCCGGAAGCCCTTCTTCATCTTAAACCGCTCCGAGGCATCGTGGCCCCACCAGCCGGCCAGGCGCACGAGGTCGGGCCGCTCGGCAAACCGCTCGTGCACAAACACGCCCGACGTACCGCCGGGGCCCGAGTTGAGGTACTTGTAGGTGCACCAGCAGGCGAAATCCACGTCCCAGTCGTGCAGGCGCAGCTCAACGTTGCCGGCCGCATGGGCCAGGTCGAAGCCCACCATTGCGCCCACCGCGTGGCCCGCCCGGGTAATGGCAGCCATGTCGAACAGCTGCCCGGTGTAGTAGTTCACGCCGCCGATAATGATGGTGGCCAGCGAGTCGCCAAGCTCAGCAATCTTGGCTTCAATGTCTTCGGTGCGCAGGGTGTGCTCGCCGGGGCGGGGCACCAGCTCCACAATCACGTCGTCGGGATGGAGGCCGTGCAGGCGGGCCTGGCTTTCGAGGGCGTACTGGTCCGACGGGAACGCGCCGCCTTCCATCAGCACTTTGTAGCGGGTGGCAGTGGGGCGGTAGAACGTGACGAGCAGCAGGTGCAGGTTTACGGTCAGGTTGTTCATTACCACTACCTCCAGCGGGCGGGCGCCCACCAGGCGGGCCGTGGCGGCGGTCAGGTTTTCGTGGTAGTGCATCCAGGGCGAGGCGCCCAGGAAGTGGCCTTCCACGCCGCGCTCCTCCCAGGAGGCGAACTCGCGCTCGACGGCGGCGCGGGCCGTGCGGGGCAGCAAGCCCAGCGAGTTGCCGCAGAAATAGGCGCAGGGCTGCCCATCGGGGCCGGGGGGCAGGTGAAATTCCTGGCGGAAGGCGGCCAGCGGGTCCTGGGCGTCGAGGGTGGCAGCAGTAGTGGGTTGGTCGTTCATATCAGGCCGCAAAGGTCGGGGCAAAGCGGGCGCAGTGCTAACAAAAGGTTTTGGCCTCGCGGACCATTCTACAGCCGAAACCGCGCGGCTTCGAGCCCCAACCAGTCCAGGGCGTTCTGGCCCAGCATCTGCGCTTTAAGGTCGGCCGAAAAGGGCATGGAGTTGATGAGCTGGCCGGGCTGCAGCTCGCCCAGCGGGAAGGGGTAGTCGGTGCCGAGCGTGATTTTATCGGGCCCGAGGGTTTTCACTAGGTAATCCAGCATCAGTGGGTCGTGCACCAGCGAGTCGACCCAGAACTTGCCCAGATACTTGCGCGGGTTGTGCGGATTGTCGATGGCGCAGAGGTCGGGGCGCACCTGCCAGCCGTGCTCGATGCGCCCGATGGTGCTGGCAAACGAGCCACCGCCGTGGGCCACCGCCACGCGCAGGTTGGGCAGGCGCTCCAGCACGCCGCCAAATATTAGCGAACACAGGGCCAGGGTGCTTTCGGCGGGCATGCCCACCAGCCAGGGCAGCCAGTATTTGGGCATTTTGCCCTGGGCCATCATGTCCCAGGGGTGCACGAACACGCAGGCGCCCAGCTCCTCGGCGGCCGCGAACACTTCGAATAGCTCGGGCGCGTCGAGGTTCCAGTCGTTCACGTGCGAGCCAATCTGCACGCCGGCCAGGCCGATTTTCATGCAGCGTTCCAGCTCCCGGATGGCCAGGTCGGGCGCCTGCATCGGGATGGTGCCCAGGCCCACGTAGCGCGTGGGGTAGCGGCGCACCACATCGGCAATGTGGTCGTTGAGCAGCTGGCTCAGGTCGAGGCAGTCGAGGGGCTGGGCCCAGTAGCTGAACATGACCGGCACGGTGCTCAGCACCTGCACCTGCACGCCAAACTGGTCGTACTCGCGCAGGCGCACGGCGGGGTCCCAGCAATTGTCCTGCACTTCGCGGAAGAACTTGTCGTCCTGCATCATGCGGGCGCAGCAGGGCTTGTGGTGCTCAAGCCGGATGAACCCACCGTAGCCATAGCGGGCCTTCAAATCGGGCCACCGCTCGGGCAGAATGTGGGTGTGAATATCGATGGAAAGCAAACCTCGGGGCGGGTGGGGAGTGAACAATAGATTTGACCGTCGTGCTGAGCGCAGTCGAAGCATCTCTACCGCGCAATGCAATTAGTTACTACTGCGGTAGAGATGCTTCGACTGCGCTCAGCACGACGGTCTTTTTAAGAAGTAAATGCGCTACTCTGCCGCCACCACCGGCGCGGGCGCTTCCATGTAGGTGCCGCACACGGTGCAGGTGCGCTTGGCATCGTCCTGCCAGAAGGCATTCATAATGGGCGGCAGCTGGGTCACGATGTCGGTAATCTCGGCAAATTCCTCGTAGAGCTTGTGGCCGCAGTTTTCGCAGTACCACTGAAAGCCATCGACCTCGCCCGCCGTGCGGTAGCGCTCAATCACGAGGCCCACGGTGCCGGCCGGGCGGCGCGGCGAGTGCGGCACGTGGGGTGGCAGCAGGAACATCTCACCCGGCCCGATGGTGATATCGACGGGCTGGCCGTCCTCGATAATCTTGACGGTCATCGTGCCCTCAATCTGCCAGAACAGCTCCTCGCCGGCGTCGACGTGGTAGTCTTTGCGGGCGTTGGGGCCGCCCACCACCATCACAATAAAGTCTTTGTTGTCTTTGAAAACCTGCTGGTTGCCCACCGGAGGCTTTAGCAGGTGGCGGTGGTCGTCAATCCACTGCTGCACGTTGAAGGGGCGCGTTATCATGGGCGGGTGGGGGTTGGTTGCGGGGCTAATTTACGCCCGGACGGAGAGTTGGGAGGTTGCCCGGCGGGCTTACCTTTACCGGCGCGGGCACCCGGCGGCAGCTTCGGCGCGGGGGCCGGCGTTTCTACTCTATGCGAAACTGGCTGCGCCTGGCCCTGCTGTCCGGCTTTTACGGACTGTGCTTTCTGGTTTTTACCTGGCCGCTGGGCGCCAATTTTGCCTCGGCCATGCTGGCCGAGCCCGGCAGCGACGCCGGCTTGTTTGCCTGGAACGTGTGGCACTTCGACCAGGCGGTGACGGCGGGTACCAACCCGCTCTTCACCACCTGGATGTTTTACCCGCAGGGCATTAGCCTGCTGCTGCATACCTACACGCCCATTCTGGGCCTGCTGGGCCTGGTGGTGCACAACCCCATTCTGGCCGTCAACCTGGGCCTGCTGCTCAGCGCGATGCTCTCGGGCGTGGGCGCTTATCTGCTGGCCCGGCGCTGGGTGCACAGCCCGGTGCTGGCGCTGCTGGCGGGCTTTGTGTTTGCCTACTCGCCCTACAAGCTCCAGCGCCTCTCGCAGCACGTCAACCTCGAGCTCACGGCCACGGTACCCTTCTACGTGCTGGCCTTTTTGCAGGCTTTCGAGTTTGCGGAGGGCCGCTGGTGGCCCCGGGTGCGTAGCTGGGGCGCGGTGGCGGGCTGGGGAAGGAAAACAGCTCAATAGCGTACTGCCCGTTCACGGCCAGGTCGAGTTTCCAGGAGTCGCGTTCGGCGCGGTAGGTTTCGGCCAGCACTTCCAGCCTGAGAATTTCGGTGTAAAAGCGTTTCGCGGCCGTGTAATCGGCGCAGATGATGGCCACGTGGTGCAGGCCGAGCAGGGGCAGCATGGGCGGGTAAATAAGGAATGGGAAATAAGCACAATTGCGGCCGGTTCCGGCCGCTTTGGAAAGCTACCGGCACCGGCCGCAATTGTCCGTTTAGTAGGGTTAATTGGCCTTGTTCAGCAGTTTGCCGAGGGTGCTTTGCAGCTCGCCGCCGCGCAGGTTGGCGGCCACGATTTTGCCCTGCGGGTCGAGCAAAAAGTTCTGCGGGATGGACTGCACGCCGTATTCCTTCGCCACGGCGTTGTTCCAGTATTTCAGGTCCGACACCTGCGTCCAGGCCAGGCCGTCTTTTTCGATGGCGCGCACCCAGGCCTCGCGGGCCCCTTCCCGGTCGAGCGACACGCCCAGCACGGTAAAGCCTTTGTCTTTGAATTCGTTGAACGCCTTCACCACGTTGGGGTTTTCCTGGCGGCAGGGGCCGCACCAGCTGGCCCAGAAATCAATCAGCACGTACTTGCCGCGCAGGCTGCTCAGCGCTACCGGCTTGCCGTCGGGGGTATTCTGGGTGAAATCGGGGGCGGTGGCACCCACGGCCACCTTTTGCAGACGCTTGATTTGCTCCCCGATGCGCTGGCCGCGGGGCGACTGCCGCAGCGCCGGGCTCAGGCCCTGATAGAGGGCGGCGTAGCTGCCCACCTCGGGCACGCCGCCGCCCACTTCCTGGAGCAAAAACAGGCTGAGCCGGTCGTTGGGATGAGCTTGCAGGTAGGCTTTGCGCAGGGTGTTTTCCTCCGCTTCGATGGGGTCAAGCTTGGCTTCAAGCTGCTTGATGTAGGCCGGGTCTTTGCGGGTGGCTTCGGGCTGGGCGCGGTATTCCTTCAGATAAGCATCGTACCGGTCGTCGAGCGGCTTTAGCGTGGCGGCCAGCTTGGCGCGCTCGTCGTTGAGGGGCGTGCCGCGCACCACGGCTTTGGCGGCCGAGTCGGGCGTGGTCCAGGTCACGGTGCCTTGTTCCAGGAAAAACGGCCGCCGGGTCCAGTCCTGCGACTTGCGCATGGTCAGGCCGTTGCGGCTCAGTCCTATCGAGGCCTGCGTGGGCTCCGTGAGGGTGCCTTTGAACTCGAAGCGGCCGTTCTTCACCACCGCTGAGTCGGTTACCGGGGCGTTGTTGGTGGCGTAGCGCAGGTAGGCTTTGCTTACGCCGGCCTGCGGCCCCACGCTGCCTTTCAGTACAAAGTTTTCCGTTTGGGCCTGCGCTAGGGCGGGCAGGAGTAGGGCGCTAAAAAAAAAGTGTTTCATGGGAAGGAAGGTTGATGAAGGAATGAAGCGGTTTCGTGGAGCAAATTAGGCGAGAAACGTTGCCTGGGCACCGATTATTTGCTGCCACTCCGCTCCCATACCTGGTAGCCGTGGGGGGGGAGTGTGTCCATCAAAACGCTGTCGCCATTTTTAAGAAGGTTTTGTTGATTAACCGGGAAAAGCGTCTTGAATGTATCGCCGCCGCGCTTGAGGGAAGCCAAGAAATCGATACGCTGCGGCTGACTGGTCAAATTAACTGCTACGATTACCGAGTTGCCCTTACTCCGCTCAAACGCTACCGTGCCGGCCGGGCTAGGCAGCAGCCGAAACTGGCTGGCTGCATCGAAATTGGCCAACGCCGGGTGCCGCTGCTTCAGGTGCAGCAGCGTGGAGTAGAAGCCTTGCAGCGGGTAGCTATTCCACGGAATCGTGTCTTTATCGAAGAAGCGCAGCCGCTTTTTCATGGCTGCTTCCTGGCCGTTGTAGAGCATCGGGATGCCGGGCCAGAGTGTGGCCAGCACCGCTTCGGGCAGGGCGTTTTCGCCCAGACGCTCGTACTCGCTGCCGTCCCAGGCGTTGATGTCGTGGGTGCTGGTGAAGGTCATCAGGTTCACGCCGGCGGGGTACATTTTCTGCTCGGCGGCCCGGTAGTGGGCCAGCTCGGCGGTGGGTTTCTGGCCGCGGCCCAGGCTGTCGAGCAGGCCGTGCAGGCGCAGGGCGTAGGCGGCATCGAAGGCCTTCTCGAGCAGGCGGGTACTGGGGGCGAATTCCTGGCGCGAGATGAAGGTGGGCGGAAACAGCTCGTCCCACTCGGCCAGCATGAATACTGGCTTTATTTTCTCCAGCTCGGCCCGCGTGGTGTTCCAGAAATCGGTGGGCACCAGCCCGGCCACGTCGCAGCGAAAGCCGTCGAGGCCGGCCGTGCGCACCCAGTAGGCCATGCTTTCGGTCATGTAGCGGCGCAGGGCGGGCTTGGAGTAGTCGAGGTCGATAACGTCCTGCCAGTCGGCCACGGGCGGGCGGAAGTTGCCTTTCGCGTCGCGGGTATACCAGTCGGGGTGCGCGGTGGTGAGGTTGCTGTCCCAGGCCGTGTGGTTGGCCACCCAGTCCAGAATGACGTGCATGCCGAGGGCGTGGGCGGTTTTTACGTAGTGCTGCAAGTCGGCCAGCGTGCCCAGGTCGGGGTTCACGGCGCGGTAGTCGCGCACCGAGTAGGCGCTGCCCAGCGTGCCCTTGCGGTGGCTGCGGCCGATGGGATGAATGGGCATTAGCCAGAGAATGCCCACGCCCATTCGCTGCAGGCGCGGCAGGTCGGCCTCGGCCGCCCGCAGCGTGCCCTGCGGCGTGTACTGCCGCACATTCACCTGGTAGATGGTGGCGTGGCGCGCCCACGCCGGATGCTTCACGGTGAAAGCGGCCGAATCGGGCGCAGCGGCGGGCGCAACAGCGGCAGCCGTTTCGGGTTTCGACTTGCTGCCGGACTGGCAGGCACCAAGCAGCAGCAGCGGCAGAAGCAGCACCCGAAGCGGGCGCGGGAGGGTGGGGGCAGGCATGGCGCAAGGTAAGGTCCCTGGACAATTGCCCGGTCATCGCGCAACCGGCCAATGCGTTCTGGTCTGCCGGCTATTTCTCCGAAGTATGGCCTCCCGAAACCAGCCCGCCGAGAAAGTCGCCGTAAACAAACTTGTTCAGCAGTCCCTCGGAGCTTGGCAGGCCCACGATGTCCATAAGGTCCTGGTATTGTTCGGCTACCCGTTCCCGGTCTTCGGTGTCCAGCTCGTTGGCATCAATTCTGGCCAGGCCGTCGGCCATTGCTTGCAGGTATTGCTCCTGCGTTGGCTGCGCGGCGCTGATGTGGAGAAAATCGTCGGCCGACTGGTTAAGCACCGCATTGAGCACGGGCCGAGCTTCGGCCGGCCAGGCACCGGTGTATAGGTCGTCCGCCTCAAATTTTGCCTTGGCTTTGAAGGCTTGCAGTTGCTGAACGGCAGTTGACGGAACGTGCATGGGGTGTTGGGGTTGGGAAGTGCAGGCGGCCAGCAGTAGCAAGCACAGCGGGATAAGTGGCCACAGGCGCGGTAGAATCATCCGTCAAAAATAAATTGGCCGAATTAATGACGGCTACCATGAAGCGGTAACGATGCTTCGACTGCGCTCAGCATGACGTTCTTTTTTGACCGGACGCCCCGTGCTCAGCTCACCCTGCCACGCTGCCCTCCGTCCGCAACCTTTCTCGCTTCTTTTTCGACTTTGGGAGCAATTACTGGTGCGATTCTGGTTAAGTACCCGGCGCGGGTGGCCTCCGGGCCGCCGCGCGGTACTACCTTGCCACTCCTCTCTTTACTCCCTGCCCATGGCTTTCCCCCGATTTAAGCTCGGTTTATATTCTTCGTCGGTGCTGGCCCTGCTGGGGCTGGCGTCTTACTCGGTGTACCAGGCCCCGCCGCCCACGCGCGACCAGGTGGTACTCGGCATTATGCTCACCGGCCTCAACCAGCTGCACTACCAGCCCGAGAAGCTCGACGACCAGTTCTCGCAGCGCGTGTTCGACCTGTACCTGAAGCGCATCGATGGCAACAAGCAGTTTCTGCTGGCGCCGGAAGTGGCCCAGCTCGGCCAGTTCAACACCCAGATTGACGACGAGCTGCGCCGCGGCACCCACGAGTTTCTGGACGTGGCCGGCCAGCTGATGGCCAAGCGCACGCTGGAGCTGCAAACGCTGTACCGCGACATTCTCAGCAAGCCCTTCGACTTCACGGTGCAGGAAACCTGGGAAACCGACCCCGCCAAGGCCACCTACGCCGCCAGCGCCGCCGAGCAGCGCGAGCAGTGGCGCAAGATGCTGAAATACCAGACCCTGAGCCGCCTCTCGGAACTGATGGACGACGAGGCCAAGAAGAAGGACAAGCCCCTGGCCGCCGCCAAGGTGGGCGCCTCGCCGACCACCACCAGCACCGCCGCCCGCACCCCCGCCCAGCTCGAAGCCGAGGCCCGCAAGCGCGTGCTGAAATACTACGACGAAGCGTTTGCCGACCTGCTGCAAACCGATGCCAACGACCGCCTGGCCACCTTCGCCAACGTCATTGCCAACACCTACGACCCGCACACCGACTATTTCGCGCCCATCGTGCGCGAAAACTTCGACATCTCGATGACCGGCCGCCTCGAAGGCACCGGCGCCCAGCTGATTGAGGACGAAGGCCATCTCAAGGTGACGGACATTGTGCCCGGCTCGGCCTCGTTCCGGCAGGGCGACCTGAAGGTGGGCGACATTATTCTGCGCGTGGCCCAGGGCGCGGCCGAGCCCGTGAGCGTGGAGGGCATGCGCTTCGACAAGGCCGTGAAGCTCATTCGCGGGCCCAAGGGCACGGAGGTGCGCCTCACCGTGCGCAAGCCCGACGGCGCCACCATGGTCATTCCCATCATCCGCGACGTGGTGGTGATTGAGGAAACCTACGCCCAGTCGGCCCTCATCAAGCAGGGCGGCCGCACCTACGGCTACCTGCGCCTGCCCAGCTTCTACGCCGACTTCAGCGGCAAGGGTGGCCGCAGCTCGGCCGACGACGTGAAGAAGGAGCTGGCCAAGCTCTCGCAGCAAAACGTGTCGGGCGTGGTGCTCGACCTGCGCTACAACGGCGGCGGCTCGCTCTCCGATGCCGTGAAGATGGGCGGTCTGTTTGTGCCCAGCGGCCCCATGGTGCAGGTGAAGGACACCCGCGGCGCGGCCAAGCCCCTGGCCGACGTGGACCCCGCCGTGCAGTACGGCGGCCCGCTCGTGGTGATGGTGAACAAGTACAGCGCCTCGGCCTCCGAGATTCTGGCCGCCGCCATGCAGGACTACCACCGCGCCGTGATTGTGGGCAGCAACACCTACGGCAAGGGCACGGTGCAGCAGGTACTCGACCTCGACAACGCCGTGAGCTCGCCCGAGGTGGCAGCCCTCAAGCCGCTGGGCTCGCTCAAGCTCACCATTCAGAAGTTTTACCGCGTGAACGGGGGCTCGACGCAGTTTAAGGGCGTGATGCCCGACATCACCCTGCCCGACGCCCTGAGCACCTACGCCAAGGGCGAGCAGGAAGCCGAGTACCCGCTGCCTTGGGACGAGATTGCGCCCGCCCAGTACCAGCCCACCAACACCCTGCCCGGCAGCCTCGACGCCCTGCGCGCCGCCAGCGCCGCCCGCGTG
>NZ_BAAGZM010000126.1:0-9080 GCF_054778495.1 Hymenobacter agri | reverse complement strand
CGAGGCGCATTTGGGCGGCCGCCTGCCGGGGGCGGCGGCGCTGGGCGGCCTCACGCTGCTGGTAGCCTTCTGGGCCGTGAGCACCCTGCCCGAGAGCTTCCACAAAGACCTCGACTACGTGGAGGAATAAGCCCCCTGCTGCCGGCATTGGCCGATTGGGCTTGCCTCAACCATCGTTGGGCAAAACTGCTGAAAACCTTCGCTGAAGCCCGGCGTAAGAAGGCGAAACCAATAGGCGGCTTCGCCTCCTTCTCATGAAAAAAATAATTGGCCTGCTGGCCATTCTCGCCGTTTCGACCTACACTGCGCAGGCTCAAACGACACCCCCGCCCGCGCCCGACCCCATGGCGGCCCCAGTGCTCACGCCCGAGCAGCAGGCCCAGCGCGCTGCCGATGCGAAAGCCACTTATGATGCGCAGAAACAGCAAACCGCTGCCAGCGACCAAGCTGTGCGCGATAGCCGCAACCAGCTGAAAGAAAACGCCAGCGCGCAAAGCGACCTGAAGCGCCAGCTCAAAGAGCAGCGCGCCCAGGAAAAGGCCCAGAAAGCCCAGCTGAAAGAGCAGCGCAACGCTGCCAAAGCCGCTAAGAAACAGGAGCGCGAAGCGCGCGCCGCCGCCCGCGCCGAGAAAAAGCGCGCCAAGGAAATGAAATAATCCCCCGGGCGCGGCAGCTTTGAAACAACTGCCCGCCCAATGCGTCTGGTAAAAAACTCCGGCCCAGCGCCGGAGTTTTTTTATGGCCCGGCTTCCCGCCCGGCCGCCTACTTTCGTTCCACCAACCCCCCTGCCCCGTATGGCTACGCCTACTAAAAACACCGCCATGTATTATCCGTGGCACCATTTCGTGCTGCTGCCGTTGTCCTTCCTCATGGCCGGCTACGCCATCACGCGCTACACCAAAGTGGCTGGCGATGACGACCAAACGGCCCGGCTCTGGTTCACGGTAGCGGCGCTGGCCGTCATCGGCCTCGGCGTGCTCGTGATGCTGCGCCAGCACTACGCCCTGCAGCTGCAAGACCGCATTTGCCGGCTCGAAGTACGCCAGCGCTATTTTGAGGTGAGCGGCCGGCGCTTCGCCGAGCTCGAAAAGCAGCTCAGCCTGGCCCAGATTCTGAGCCTGCGCTTAGCTGGCGATGCCGAGCTGCCCACCCTGGCCCAGGCCGCCGCCGCCGAAAAGCTTTCGCCAAAAGACATTCAGGCCCGTATCACCGATTTTCAGTTCGACACCATGCGCGTCTGAAAGCAGTAAGATGGTGAGGTGGTGAAATCGTGAGTTTGTCGTGCTGACTGCGCAGTTTACGTGGGCACGCATTACTTGCCTTTCGCGAACTCACCATTTCACTACCTCACCATCTCAGTAAAATATGATTCTCTACAACGTCACCAGCAGCCTCGACCCCGCCATTGCCGACGAATGGCTGGATTACATGCGTTCCACCCACATGCCCGAGGTAATGGCAACCGGCTTTTTTCTCAAAAGCCAGCTCCTGCGCATGCTCAACGAAGAAGACAATGGCGTGACCTACGCGACGCAGTACTACTGCATTAGCCTCGAGCAGCTCGAAGCCTACCAGACCATGTGCGCCCCCGCCCTGCGCGCCGACATGGACAAGCACTTCGCCGGCCGCTACCACTCCTTCCGCACTATGCTGGAAGTGGTGGAGTAAAGCGGCAATCGTTTTGTCATCCTGAGCGCCGCGAAAGACCTTATCACGTTTGGAGCACTTAATCCTAGCGGGATAAGGTCCTTCGCGGCGCTCAGGATGACAGGCTCGGAGCCTGCTGCCCCCCCCCAGCCATCCGGCACGAAAACGGCCCCCGTGCTGTTAAAACAGCACTCCATGAAAAACATCATCTTCTTCGGCGACAGCCTGACGGCCGGCCACGGCCTGCCCGCCGCCCATAGCTTCCCCAGCTTCCTGCAGCAGCGCCTCGATGCGCAGCGGCTTCCTTATAAAGCCTACAACTACGGCGTGAGCGGCGAAACCAGCGCCGGCGGCCGCCAACGCTTGGCCGCCGTGCTGGCCCGCCACCCCGTCGATGTATTCGTGCTGGCCCTCGGGGCCAACGACGGCATTCGCGGTATTCCGGTGCGCGAAACCACCCAGAACCTGCAGTTCATCATCGACGCCGTGCGGCGGCAGTACCCGCAGGCGCAAATCGTGCTGGCCGGCCTCGAATTTCCCTTCGACCTGGGCCCGCTCGGCGGCCACCGTCTGGCGCACTACGCCACCGAGTTCAAAGCCCTGTTCCGCACCTTGGCCGATAAAAACTCGCTGCCATTCATTCCCTTCCTGCTGCAAGGCGTGCTCGGCCGCCGCGAATTGAATTTGCCCGATGGCGTGCACCCCAACGCCGAGGGCCAGAAAATCCTGGCCGGGAACGTGTGGCAGGTGCTGGAGCCGCTGCTGTAGCGCGGATTTTTAGTCCGCGAGTATTGTAGCACGTCCGACTCGCGGACTAAAAGTCCGCGCTACATCTACCCAAACAAACTCCCCTGCACCGCCTGCGGAATGATGCGCGGCGGCGGCACGGCAATGCCTGTGAGCGCCTGCAGCTTCTCCAATAAGTATTGCGTGAGGATGGGCGCGTGGCGCACGTCTTTCTGGTGAATGAAGAAGTAGACTTCGTGCACGCCCTGCGCCACCCAGGCGGCAATGCGCTCGGCCCAGGCATCGGCGCGCTGGTAATCGGTGCTGTGCAGGCCGTGGCCGTTGAAGCGGATGAAGGCCGTGGGCGTGGTCAGGCGCATGGGCAGCACGTCGCGCCGGCCGGCCACATCGGTTATCACCAGCGTTTTGTTCAGGGCTTCGAGGGTGGCGAACACGGCATCGGCCAAGCCGTGGTCGGCAAACCAGCGCGGGTGGCGCAGCTCCACGGCCAGCGGTACGGTTTCGGGGAAGTCGAGCAGGAAGCGTTCGAGGCGCGGCAGGTGCTCGGGGCCGAAGTGCGGCGGCAACTGCAAAAAGGCCCAGCCCAGGTTGTCGCCCAGCCCCTCGAAGGCCCGTGCCGTGGTCACCACCAAGTCATCAGCCTGAAACAACTCCCGCTCGTGGCTGATGCTGCGCGGCAGCTTGGGGCAGAACTTAAAGCCCGAATCGGGCTCCACGGCCTCGCGCCAGCGCCGCACCGTGGCGGCGTCCGGAATGCGGTAGTGCGTGGTGTTGAGCTCGATGCTGTTGAACTGCCGCGCGTAGTAGCGCAGGTAGTCGGGCTCCTTAATGCCGGCCGGGAAGTAGCTGCCCAGCCATTCCTTGTTCGTCCAGATGGGGCAGCCTACGTAGATGCGCGCCGGCGCGGGCTGCGTGGGCCGCGCACGGGCCAGCACGCGGGCCGTTTCGGGATGGTCGAGCGGCAGGCCGAAATCAACGTAGCGCAGGTCGGGCAGGCGGCCAAAATCCATGGCACAAAGGTAGATGGGCAGGGGGTGTTCCGTGCCTTATTCTTAGAAAAGACGACGTGCTGTCGGCGCGGCAGCAAGCGGCAAATATGGCGCCCGGCAGCAGCCCGATACGCGGGGTATTTGGCAGGCCCGAAATAAACCCCGTGCCAACCAACCCCTTACGAACAAATCCGGACTTGTGCAACCGGGCTTCGAAGGTAGTCGGCCCACTGATGCCGAAATTTTGCACCCGTCGCATAATCTAATTTTGGTGTTGGCGCAAGCATTGGAGGCCTCTAACGCAAAATATAGTTTGGGCCGCCTCACGGCCGGTTTTGAGGCTTCATCTTAGATTAATTAAATACAAGTTTTATTAAAAAAGGACAATTTTTAATCTAAATGGCTTAGTAGCGCGCGGCTAATTTTTAGCATTGCTTGGAGGGTAGGCCTATGTTTGTCCTGCTCACCATCTGCAAAAACGCATGATTTTAGTTCGACGCTCTGTAATAACCGCCCTCGCCAGCTGCCTTCTATTGCTGCTGGCTTTTGTGGGCACGCCGGCCTTGGCCCGCGCGCCCCGCACCACCGAACCCACCGCCGCCAACACCACCACGGTGCTGCGCGGCCGGGCCTCCTGGTACGGCAGTTATTTTCAGGGCAAGCGCACGAGCAGCGGCGAGCGGTACAACCGCCGCGGCTACACCTGCGCCCACAAAACGCTGCCCTTCGGCACCCGCCTGCGCGTTACGAACGTGAAGAACGGCAAATCTGTCGTTGTGCGCGTGTCCGACCGCGGCCCGTTCCGCCACCAGCGCATTCTCGATTTGTCGGAAGCTGCCGCCCGCCCGCTCGGCGTGGTCGACTGCGGCGCCGCCACCGTAATTGCCGAAGTAGTGGCCGACGAAACGCCCCTCGGCCCGGCCACCTCGCCCGCCAACCTGGCCGCCCTCTACGACGCTGACCCCAACCCCGACGCCGCCTACACTACTTATAAGGTAACGACCACGCCCGCCACCGGCACCGAAGCCGCCCTGCTGGCCGCCGCCCCCGCCACCCGGGCCGAGGTAATCGACGTAGCCGAATCAGTAGATTGCCCCGCCGGCTTCCTCATTCAGGCTGGCTCGTTTGTCGAAGCGGCCAATGCCGAGGCCGTGCAGGCCCGCATCAAGGCCCACCTGCCCGAGATTACCGTCGCCATTGCCCAGGAAATGGTAGATGGCCGCCAGCGCAGCCGCGTGCTCGTGGGCAACTTCGGCGAGCGCCCCGAGGCCGAAGCCGTGCGCCAGCAGCTGCTCTTATGGGGCATCGGCGGGCTGGTGCGCGAAGTGGCGCTGCGCTGAGTTTGTAGTTGCTCGTTGCTGGTTGTCGGTTGTTAGGGCAGCTGTAAAAAGCAGTGCGAGGCTCCTGAACACGTTGTTTTGAAGGCCAATTGGCGACATTGTCGTTAATTGGCCTTTCCTTTTCTCCGTATTCCGGTCACCCGACGACGACCAACCAACAACCCGAATGATAAAAGCCCTGCTGGCCCTGGCCGCGAGTATCACGCTCGTGTGGATGCTCAACACCAAGCACGGCGACCTGCCGCCGTTTGGCAAGCTCTTAAGCCCGTACCGCGGCTTCTGGCAGAACGGCGAGCGGCCCGGCGACTTCCCCGACCGCCAAACCTTGGCCCTGCCCGGCCTGCGCCAGCCCGTAACGGTGCGCTACGACGACCACCGCGTGCCCCACGTGTTCGCCCAGAACGACGCCGACCTGTACTTCGCCCAGGGCTACCTCACGGCCCGCGACCGCCTCTGGCAGATGGAGTTTCAGACCCACGTGGCCGCCGGCCGGCTGAGCGAGATTGTGGGCCCTGCCCGGCTCGAAACCGACCGGTTTTTCCGGCGCATGGGCCTGCCCTTCGGCGCGGCCAACTCATTGAAAAGCATGATGGCCGACCCCGGCACCCGTACCGTGCTCGAGTCGTACTCGGCCGGCGTGAATGCCTACATCGGCCAGCTCACGCCCGCCACGCTGCCCTTCGAGTACAAGCTGCTCGACTACCGCCCCGAGCCCTGGCAGCCGCTGAAATGCGCGTTGCTGCTCAAGTTCATGGCCTGGGATTTGAGCGGGCGCACCGACGACCTGCGCATGAGCAACATTCTGCGTCAGTACGGCCCGGCCGTGGTGAAAGACCTGTTCCCGGACTACCCGCAGCGCGAAGACCCCATTGTGCCCGTGGGTACGCCGCTCGATTTCAAGCCGCTGGCCGCGCCGCCCGTGCCGAAGTCGTTTGAGGCTGCCTATGCCATGCAGCAGCTGCGCACCGAGCCCGATGCCGAACTGGGCTCCAACAACTTTGCCGTGAGCGGCCTGAAATCGGCCTCGGGCTACCCGCTGCTGGCCAACGACCCGCACCTGCAGCTCAACCTGCCCAGCATCTGGTACCAGATTCAGCTGAACGCGCCGGGGCTGAACGTGTACGGCGTAACGATTCCGGGCGCGCCGGCCGTCATCATCGGCTTTAATGAGAACGTGGCCTGGGGCGTGACCAACGTGGCGGCCGACGTGCTCGACTTCTACCAGCTGAAATTCAAGGATGCCAGTAAGCGCGAGTACTGGCACGACGGCCGCTGGAAACCCGTGCGCCGCGTGGTAGAGCACATCAAAGTGCGCGGGCAGCCCGACCGGCTCGATACCGTGCTCTACACCCACCACGGCCCGGTGGTGTACGACAAGAACGAAAAGCCCTTCCTCAACCAGACTCCCATCGGCCACGCCATGCGCTGGACGGCCCACGACGGGGCCAACGAGGTGGGCACGTTCGTGCGCCTGAACCACGCCCGTACCTACGCCGACTACACCGCCGCGCTGGCTACCTACGGCTCGCCGGCCCAGAACTTCATTTTTGCCGACAATGAAAAGGACATTGCCATCTGGCCCAACGGCCGCTTCCCGCTGAAGTGGCGCGACCAGGGCAAGTTCATCCTCGACGGCACCGACCCGGCCTACGACTGGCAGGGCTGGATTCCGGCCGCCCAGAACCCGCACGTGAAGAACCCGGCCCGCGGCTTCGTGAGCTCGGCCAACCAGTTCTCAGCCGGCCCCGACTACCCGTATTACCTGCACTGGACCTACGGCGACTCCTACGCCCGCGCTCACCGCATCAACGAGCGCCTGGCCGCTATGACGCAGGTAACGCCCGACAGCCTGCGCCAGCTCCAGAACGACGTGCTCGACCTGAACGCCCAGCTGATGCTGCCCCGTATGCTGGCCCTCGTGAGCGACCCAGCCCTTGGGGCTACGCCGCCCGCCGCCAGCTCGGCCGAGGGCAACGTGCTGGCCGAGCTGCGCCGCTGGCCCTACCAGTATACCGCCAGCGCCGTGGGGCCCACCATTTTCAATCTGTGGTACAACACCTTGGTAAAACAGCTGTGGCAGGACGACTTTCCAATAGCCACCACTGGCCCGGCCCTGCGCTACCCCGGCCGCGACCGCACCAACACGCTGCTGCTGAGTGAGCCCAACTCGCCCTGGGTGGATGACCGCCGAACGCCCACCCGCGAAACCCTGCCGCAGCTGGCCCTGCAAAGCCTGCGCTTCACCACCGACTCGCTCACCCGCAAGTTCGGGCCGCTCTCGCCCAAGTGGCACTGGGCGGCCCAGAAAAGCACCGACGTGCTGCACCTGCTCCAGCTGCCCGGCTTTGGCGAGATGGACTTGGATTGCGGCGGCGGCGCGGGCATCGTGAACGCTACTTCGGAGCGCAACGGTCCCAGCTGGCGCATGGTGGTGGCCCTGGGCCCGCAGGTAAAGGCCTACGGCGTGTACCCCGGCGGCCAGAGCGGCAACCCCGGCTCGCCGTTCTACAACAACCTGCTCGAAACCTGGCGCGTGGGCAAGCTGGATGAGCTGGTATTTCTGCGCTCGGCCACGGAGGCTAACCCGCGGGTGGCCACGGCCTGGACGCTGCAAGGGCAATAATACTCGCCCTCTTTCCTATTTTAACGGCGTTACTTTCACTGCCTGATGCTTTCTACCACGAATAACTTTCCGGCCCGGCTACTTAGCGTTGTCGCGCTTTTGGCGTTGAGCTGCATTACGGGCCACGTATTTGCCCAAAGCTTACCGACTCCGCTTCCGGTGGGCAGCCAGGTGCCCACCAAGGATGCTTCCGGGCAGCCCATTAAAAAGGTGTATACCTACGTTGAGCAGATGCCGCAGCTTCCGGGTGGCGGCGGTAGCATGGCCATTGTCAGCGCCATTCAAAGCCGGGTGCGGTACCCCGTAGAGGCCCTAAAGCAGCACATCACCGGACGGGTTTTTGTGAGTTTTACGGTGGCTGAGGATGGTCAGGTGCGCGATGCCCGGGTAGTGAAAGGCATTGGCGGGGGCTGCGACGAAGCGGTATTGACTGCGGTGCAGCAACTGCCGCAATTCATTCCGGGCCGCCAGGCCGGGCGGCCGGTGCCGGTTCTCTTCACCGTACCGGTCACCTTCCAAATCGCCGAGCCCGCTACCGCCGCTGCCAACGACACCATTGAGCGGATTTACACGCTGGTGCAGCAAATGCCCGAGCTCCCGGGTGGCGGCGGTTCGGCGGCCATTATCAAGGCCGTGCAACGGGCATTGGTGCAGCCCGCGACTGCGCTGGCCAGCCGGCAGGTCGAAAAGGTGTTTGTCTCGTTTGTGGTGGGCCCAAGCGGCGTGGTGCGCGACAGCAAAATAGTAAAGGGTGTGAATGCCGAGTACGATGCCGCGGCGCTGGCCGCCGTGCAGCACCTGCCCCGTTTCGTCGGCGGCAAAATGCTGGGGCGGCCGGTGTCGGTCAGCTTTACGGTGCCGGTCGAGTTTGGCCGGTCGGTGCGGGCTCGGTAACAAATAAAATTATTTAATAATATTTTTATATATTAACAGCATCAAGTAGCCCCCTCTGCCCGACGGCTTCTCGTGGAAAGTTGTTCATTCTTGTTCCGCTAAGATGAAACCGTTCTCCGCTTCGCAGGTAGCTGCTCGTGCAGGTTCGATTGGCCCGGCTTTGGCCCCTTGGCTATCTGGCCCCTATTCATTGCCAGACGGCGCATTCCCGGTCGTCGTTGCTCCGCCAAACCAAACGGCTACCGCAACTACCCGATTGCGCCTCCTTGTCCACCTCATCGGCCCCGGCGAGCAAACGGAAAACCAGGAACAGGACGAGGAAGACCTGGAGCTGGAAAGCGACGAAGACCACACCAAGCTGCGCCCGGGCCGCACGCGCCCCGGCACCGAAGACGGCAGCCCCGCCGCCCGGGGTGGCGACGGCACCATTAACCCGCCGTTTCCGTAGCCGCCCCGCCCCTGGCCACAGATTGAGCCCGGCCGTACATTCGCGGCATGGACACTCGCTTTCTTTCGCTCCGGCTCTCCCAGCTGCGACTGCGGCTGCTGTTCGTAGGAACGTTGCTGCTCGCCGCCACTCGCCCCGCCCACGCCCAGCGCTACGGCCAGTATGCCACCGATACCAGCCAGGTTTTCAGCTACGTCGACCAGCTTCCCACCTTGCCCGAGGGTGGCGGCAACGTGGCCCTGGTAAAAGCCATTCAGAAGCAGCTGCAGCTGCCCGCCGAGGTGCGCGAAGGCCGCACCGAAGGCCGCGTGTTTGTGCGCGTGGTGGTGGGCGTGAGTGGTGTGAGCCGCAAGGCCACGGTGGTGCAGTCGCTCAGCCCCGCCTGCGATGC
>NZ_BAAGZM010000125.1:0-9161 GCF_054778495.1 Hymenobacter agri | reverse complement strand
CGGGTGTGCCGGCCCGGGCCAACTGCTGGCGCGTTTGCGCTTCGGCCGCTTGCTGCTCATTGAGGCGGGAGGCGGTGGCTAGGGCATCGGCCGTGATGTCGGCGGCGGCAATGTCTTTTGCTTCGATGTGGCCCAGCTTGCCCAGGGCCGACACCAGCGGCACGAATTGTTGCGGCGGTACCTGCAGTGTCATTTCCTGGCGGCGCTGGCCGTCGGCCCGGGTTTCGTGTGCCGAGCCGAGGTAAGCCCCGTGGCGCGCCAGCAGCTGGTTCACGCGGTCGGTGGCTTTGTCGAAATCATCCACGGCCATGCGCAACTCGGCCTGGTAGGCCACCGAATGGCCGGGCTGGGTGGGGGCCGTGGCTACGGCCTCGGCAGGCTGCGTTTCAGGGGTAACCACCGTGGGGAAGGTGGTAGTGGAAGGCGTGGCAGCTGCTTCCGAAGCGCGCTGCACCTGGGCGGTGGGCGGCACTTCGGCCACGGCTTCGTCGGTTTTGGCTTGGCTGCACCCGGCCAGCCCCAGTCCGAGCAGGACGGGAATTATCAGGTATTTCATCGGAAAAGGGGAGGGAAAGCTGAATGAAAAAAGACTCAGCGGCGCAGCTGAAGCTTTATCCGGTTTCCCTGTTTCGGTAACCCAACGGCATACAAAAAGCCGCCCGACCAGCGAAGGTCGGGCAGCTAAAAATGCGCTCAGCGTACTGCAAGCGGCCTTTTCAGGCCCCAGCAAAAATTACACGCGCTTGATGTCGGCGCCCAAGGCTTGCAGGCGCGAGTCGATGTTCTGGTAGCCGCGGTCAATCTGCTCCACGTTGAGGATGGTACTGGTGCCTTCGGCGCTCAGGGCGGCGATGAGCAGCGCCACGCCGGCCCGAATGTCGGGCGAGGTCATGGTGATGCCGCGCAGGCGGGTGCGCTGGTCGAGGCCGATGACGGTGGCGCGGTGCGGGTCGCAGAGGATAACCTGCGCGCCCATGTCGATGAGCTTATCGACGAAGAACAGGCGCGACTCGAACATCTTCTGGTGAATGAGCACCGTGCCCTTGGCTTGGCAGGCCACCACGAGCACAATGCTCAGCAAATCGGGCGTGAAGCCGGGCCAAGTATGGTCGCTCACCGTCAGGATGGAGCCGTCGAGGTAGGTGGCAATTTCGTAGTGTTCCTGGGCCGGAATGTGAATGTCGTCGCCGCGGAATTCCATCTGAATGCCCAGCTTGCGGAAGGTGTCGGGGATGAGGCCCAGCTCCGGAATCTGGCAGTCTTTGATGGTGATTTCGGAGCCCGTCATGGCCGCGAGGCCGATGAAGGAGCCAATCTCAATCATGTCGGGCAGCATGCGGTGCTCGGTGCCCCCCAGCTTCTCCACGCCCACAATGATGAGCAGGTTCGAGCCAATGCCTTGAATGTTGGCGCCCATGCGCACCAGCATGCGGCAGAGCTGCTGCAGGTAAGGCTCGCAGGCCGCGTTGTAGATGGTGGTGGTGCCCTCGGCGAGCACGGCGGCCATCAGAATGTTGGCGGTGCCGGTTACCGAGGCCTCATCGAGCAGCATGTGGGTGCCGGTGAGCTTGCCGTCGACCTTGATGCGGTAGAAATCGGTGCCTTCGAGCGTGAGCTTGCCGCCCAGCTTTTCGAGGCCCAGAAAGTGCGTATCCATGGGCCGGCGGCCGATTTTATCGCCGCCAGGCTTGGGCAGCTGGCAGCGGCCGTAGCGTCCGAGCATGGGGCCGAGTATCATTACCGAGCCGCGCAGCGCGCCGGCCTGGGCCACGAACTCGGGCGTGTCCATGTAGTCGAGGTTCACGTTTTCGGCTTGGAAAACGTAAGTATCAGAGGCCAGCTTGCCCACTTTCACGCCCATGTCGCGCAGCAGCTCGATGAGCTTGTTCACGTCGCGGATGTCGGGGATGTTGCTGATGGTAACAGGCTCCGCGGTCAGCAATACTGCGCAGAGAATCTGGAGGGCTTCGTTTTTAGCGCCCTGGGGCGTGATTTCCCCGCGCAGGGCTTTGCCGCCGCGTACTTCGAATGCAGCCATATACTTAGAGAGTAAAATCTGTCATCCTCATCTGGCGTCCGCGCAGCGAAGGACCTTATCACCAATGAACAAGTTGTTCTCGTGTGGTAAGGTGCCTTCGCTGCGCGGACGCCAGATGAGGATGACAGTGGGTAAAAAATAAAATTACTGCGGAGGCTGCTGTGGCTCCTGGCTGCGGCCTTTTTTGCGCTTCTTGCCGTTTTTGCCGCCGAAGCCGTTGCCCCGGTCACGGCCGTCGCGCTCCCGGTCGCGGCGGTCTCGCTGCTGGGGCTGGGGCACGATGAAGGGCTTGCTGCCGGCCGGTACGCCGGGCATCTCAAACAAGTTTTCGCTGTCGACCACGGCTGGGTCGAGGCGGAGCTGGCCACCCGACAGCTCGCTCATGTGCCGCAAAATGGTTACATCCTTGGCGTTTTCCTTGTTGTGCTGGCGGTAGAGGAACTTCATGGTGCGGCCAATCTGGATAGTGGCTTGCTCGCGCTCGGCGGGGTCTTCCAGGGTAATGGCTTTGGCTATGAGGGCTTCCACGGCGGCGCCGTAGGCACGCAGCTTGGGGGCAGTGCGGGGGTAAGGCACGCGAGCGGGCTTCTCGGTGCGCACCGTGAGGCTGCGCAGGGCCACGGGGGCTTCGAGGGCCACGTCTTCGCCTGCCATGGCGTGAAGGTGGTTCCAGAGGCGGGTCTGGATTTCGGGTAGGTCGCGCAGGGCCGGCTGCAGGCGCAGCATCAGCTGCACGATGGCGGTGGCACGCTTAGTGCGCTCGGCCACGTCCTCAATGTCCTTGAGGCCCTGAATGAGCTGGTAGGTGCTGTGCCCGTATTCGCGCACCAGCAGCTGCAGGTGGAAGGGCAGGGAATTAATATCGGTCATAAAAAGCAGGGGGGAGGCCGCCCGGGGCGGCACTCCGGCCAAAGATACGGCGGGCGGCGGGGTCGGGTATACGTGCATTGAAGTAGAGACGCAATATTATGCGTCTCCCCGTTGAACGACCGGCGCAGGCATCGCCTGATGATTCCGTTCAACGGGGAGACGCAAAATATTGCGTCTCTACTTCGGCCAACTGCCCGGTTAGTGCACGCGCAGCTTAGCGAAGCTCAGCAGCAGCACTTTCTCGCCCACTTCCTCGAACTGAATGGTGGCTTTGGTGGTGCCCTGCTGGCTCTCCAGCGCGCTCACGGTGCCGAAACCGAACTTGGCGTGCTCCACGCGCTGGCCGGTTTGCAGCTTCGAGGTGTCGGAGGGCGTGAAGTCGGCCGGAGCCACGTACTTGGTAGCCTGCACCTTGCGCGGTGGGGTGGCCACCAGATTCGAGCGACGCTCGAACACGTGCTGGAACGGGCCCGGCTCGCTCGCACCTGGACCGGCGGCAAATTTGAAATTGACGTACTGCGGGTCAATCTCATCGAGGAAGCGGCTTTTCTCGCAACTGCGCAGGTTGCCCCACTGGTAGCGCGAGGTGGCGTAGCTCAGCGTCAGCTTCTTCTCGGCCCGCGTGATGGCCACGTAGAAGAGGCGGCGCTCTTCCTCCAGGTCGGCCCGCGAGGTAATCATCATCTGGCTCGGGAAGAGGTTTTCCTCCATACCCACGATGTACACGTTGCGGAATTCCAGACCCTTGGCCGAGTGAATGGTCATCAGCGTTACGGCCTCGCCTTCTTGGGCGGCGTCCTTCAGGTCGGAGTCCGTCACCAAGGCAATGTCCTGTAGGAAAGCACCGAGGCTTTTGTCTTCGCGCTCGGGGTCGTCGACGTATTCCTTGATGCCGTTGAGCAGTTCCTGAATGTTCTCATAGCGCGAGAGGCCCTCGATGCTCTTATCGGCATAAAGCTCCTCCAGCATGCCCGAGTTTTTGGCGATGAATTTGGTCGCCTCAAATGCGTCCTCCTTCTCGGCCACCACCACGTAGCTCTTGATTTTTTCGGCAAAGCCCACCACCGGGTTGCTCACGCGGGCCGGCAGGAACTGGTCGGCGTTGGCCACTACTTCCCAGAGCGTGTGGTTGGCCTCATCGGCCGTCGTAATCAATTTGCTGATGGTCGTATCGCCAATTCCACGCTTGGGGTAATTAATTACCCGGCGAATGGCCTGCTCATCGTTCTGGTTGACGGTGAGGCGCAGATAAGCCACCAAATCCTTGATTTCCTTGCGCTGATAAAAGCTCAGGCCGCCAACAATTTTGTATTTGATATTTAATTTCCGCAACGATTCTTCCATCGCACGGCTTTGCGCGTTGGTGCGGTAGAGAATGGCGAAATTGTCATACGACAAATGCCCGTTCATCTTGTCCTCGAAGATGGAATTGGCGATTAATTTCCCCTCCTCGTTGTCGGAAGCCGCTTTCAGCACCTCAATCAGCGGGCCGTCCTCGTTTTCCGAAAATACGTCTTTGCGCAACTGCGCCTGGTTATTTTTAATAACCGAATTAGCGGCCCACACGATGTTTTTCGTGGAGCGATAATTCTGCTCCAGTTTAAATACCTGCAATTCCGGGTAATCTTTTTCGAAATTCAGAATATTCGAAATATCCGCGCCGCGGAAGGCGTAAATACTCTGCGCATCGTCGCCCACTACGCAGATATTCCGCTCTTTGGCTGCCAGCTTGCGCGTAATCAGGTACTGCGAATAGTTCGTGTCCTGGTACTCGTCCACCATTACAAACCGGAACATATTCTGGTACTTGTTCAGCACGTCCACGTGGTCGCGGAACAGCACATTGGTGTTGAACAGCAGGTCGTCGAAATCCATGGCGCCAGCCTTGAGGCAGCGCTGGAAATACTGCTGGTAGATAACCCCGATTTTGGGGCGCAGGGCCGCCTCATCGTCGGCCTTAATGGCCGGGTCGTTGAGGTATTGGTTATGCGAAATCAGCTTGTTCTTGGCGGCCGAGATGCGGCCGAGCACCAGACTGGGCTTGTAGAGCTTGTCGTCGAGCTCCAGCTCCTTCACAATCTGGCCAATCAGGGTTTTCGAGTCCTGCGTGTCGTAGATGGTGAAGCTGCGCGGGAAGCCAATCTTGTCGGCCTCGGAACGCAGAATTTTGGCGAAAACCGAGTGGAAAGTGCCCATCCAGAGGCTGCGGGCGGCGGGGCCCACCACTTTTTCCACGCGGGCGCGCATCTCCTTGGCGGCCTTGTTGGTGAAGGTGAGGGCGAGGATGTTGAACGGGTCGACGCCCTTTTCGAGCAGGTGGGCGATGCGGTAGGTAAGCACCCGGGTTTTGCCCGAGCCGGCGCCGGCGATAATCATGCACGGGCCATCGGTTTGCATCACCGCGGCACCCTGCGACGGATTCAGAAGGGAAAGATAATCTAGTGCCATGTGCGAATAAGCCGCCTTTTGGGCGGGTCTACAAAGATACGGAAGCCTGGGCAGGGCCTGGCCATCATTTCAGGCCTACGCTGCCGGGGTTATCTTTGTGAATGATTATTATTCAGGAAACGGTCATTTCCGACGACATCGCCGACCATTTTTTTGTCTGCAACCTCGACGCCTGCAAGGGCGCCTGCTGCGTGGAGGGCGACCTCGGCGCCCCGCTCGAAGAGCCCGAGCTGAAAATTCTGGAGCAGGAGTACGCCAACATCAAGCCCTTCCTCACCGAGGCCGGCGTGGCCGCCATTGAGGCGCAGGGCCTGTACATCAAGGATTGGGAGGGCGACTACAGCACTACCACCATCAACGACCGCGAATGCGCCTACGCCCTTTACGACGAGCGCGGCATTCTAAAATGCGGCATCGAGGAAGCGTACCTCGCCGGCGCGACTACGTTCAAGAAGCCCATTAGCTGCCACCTCTATCCCATTCGCATCACAAAGTACGAGGGGTTCGATGCGCTGAATTATGACCGGTGGGGCATCTGCAACCCGGCCTGCTCGTTCGGCGAGAAGCTGGGCGTGCGCATCTACCAATTCCTGAAGGAGCCGCTGATTCGCAAATACGGCGAGGACTGGTACGGGCAGCTGGTGCAGGAAATTGAGAATCCGGCGCCGGAAGGGAAGAAATAGGAGAGGAGCTTTCTGGGTAAAAAAGAACGTCATGCTGAGCTTGCCGAAGCATCTCTACCGCGACACTAAAATTAAATAGTTGCGCGGTAGAGATGCTTCGGCAAGCTCAGTATGACGTTCTGCTTTTTCCGCAGGCGAAATACTTATGCCTCCGTCACGACAATCTTTTCGATTTCGTCGTTGGGGCGAATCTGGTCGATAACGTCCAGGCCTTCTACCACTTTGCCGAATACGGTGTGCACGCGGTCAAGGTGGGCGGTGTTCTGGCGGTCGTGCACGATGAAGAACTGCGAGCCGCCGGTGTTTTTGCCGGCGTGGGCCATGCTCAGGGCGCCGCGCTCGTGGTACTGGTTGTTACCGCTGGTTTCGCAGTCGATTTTGTAGCCGGGGCCGCCGGTGCCGGGCATGCCCTTGGCGCCCTCGCGGGTGTTGGGGCAGCCGCCCTGAATCACGAAATTCGGGATGACGCGGTGGAATTTCAGGCCGTCGTAGTAGCCTTTTTTGGCTAGGTCGGTGAAGTTTTTCACGGTGTTCGGAGCGTCCTGCTCGTAGAACTCAACTTTCATCACACCCTTTTTGGTGTGGATTTCGGCAGTTTTCATGGGGTTGGGTTTGTTAGCGGGGTAATACGGATTTCCAGGCAGCGGGGCTGCTTTGGGTGGGCGAAGGTAGGAAACAGGAAGCGGGCGAAACATCCGGAGCCGTTGGCGGCTTGGTAAGCGCGCAGCCATAGATGCACTTACGGCGCTAACTATTTTTCGCTTGCCCCGTTTCTCTCTTTTCGACACCTATTAATACCGCTTCTTTTACACCAACCCATTTCATGAAAAAGTCTTTTGCCCCGCTGCTGGCCGCCCTCGCCACCACCCTCGTACTGGCCAGCTGCAACACCGAAACCACTAAAACGGAAACCGAAACCACCAGCACCGTGAACCCCGCCGATTCCATCGCGGCCGTGTCCGGCGACTCGGCCCGCATGGCCAAGCCCGAAGGCGTGATGGTAGATGGCGTGGCTATGACGGCCGATAAAGACATCGTAGACAACGCCATGAACGCTAAAAGCGTGAGCACGCTGGTGGCCGCCGTGAAGCAGGCCGGCCTCGTGGAAACGCTGAAAGGCGCGGGCCCCTTCACCGTATTCGCCCCCACCAACGCCGCCTTCGACAAGCTGCCCAAAGGCGCCGTAGCCGGCCTGATGGACCCTGCCAGCAAGGAAAAGCTGAAAGGCGTGCTCACCTACCACGTCATTCCCGGCCGCCTCGTGGCCGCCGACCTGAAAGACGGCCAGGAGCTGACCACCGTGAACGGCGAAAAGCTGCACATCGCGGTGAAAGACGGCAAAGTGATGGTGAGCAACGGCAAAGATGCCCCCGCCACCGTGCAAATCGCCGACGTGATTTCGAGCAACGGCGTAACCCACGTTATCGACGGCGTAGTGCTGCCGCTGGCGAAGTAGGGCGCTTCGCTTAATGAAGAATGAGGAATTGGGAATGAAGAATTAG
The DNA here is from genome assembly GCF_054778495.1 of Hymenobacter agri. Taxonomy (NCBI): domain Bacteria; kingdom Pseudomonadati; phylum Bacteroidota; class Cytophagia; order Cytophagales; family Hymenobacteraceae; genus Hymenobacter; species Hymenobacter agri. The sequence goes on along the minus strand of NZ_BAAGZM010000125.1, from coordinate 1,620 downwards.
GGTACGTCCTTAATTCTTCATTCCCAATTCCTCATTCTTCGTTAAGCCAAAGGTGTTTAATGTCGGTTGTCTTCGCCGGCCAGCATGCTGAGGTAGCTGTCGTAGCGGGGGAGGGCGATGCGGCCCTGGTCAACGGCTTCGCGCACGGCGCAGCCGGGCTCGTGGGTATGCTGGCAGTTGTGGTAGCGGCACTGGCCCAGCAGGGCGCGGAACTCGGGGAAGTAGCCGGCCAGCTCGGCGGGCGGCAGGTCCACGAGGCCCAGCTCTTTGATGCCGGGCGTGTCGATGATGAAGGTGCCGGGACGCACCTCCAGCATTTCGGCGAAGGTGGTGGTGTGCACGCCTTTGTCGGAGAACTCGCTGATTTCGGCGGTCTTCAGGTCGAGGTCGGGCACGAGGGCGTTGATGAGCGTGCTTTTGCCCACGCCGGAGTGGCCGGCCAGCAGGCTCACTTTGCCGTCGAGCAGTTGGTCGATTTCAGCCACGCCCTCGCCCGTGGTGGCGGCGCAGGTGCGGCTGGGGTAGCCCAGGCTGGCGTACATGCCCGCGATTTCGGCCTGGTAATCGAAACCTTCTTCGTCGTACAAATCCGTCTTGTTGAAGAGCAGCGTAACGGGAATGTGGTAGGCTTCGGCCGTAACCAGAAATCGGTCGATAAACCCGAACGAGGTGGCCGGCGACACCAGCGTAACCACTAGCATGGCTTGGTCGATGTTGGCCGCTACGATGTGCACGTGGCCGGTTTTGTGCACCGACTTGCGCACGATGTAGTTGCGGCGCTTTTCGATGTGCGAAATCACGCCCGCGCCCTCGGTCTGGGCCTCGATGCTGAACTCGACGTGGTCGCCCACGGCCAGCGGGTTGCTGGCTTTCAGGCCCTTTATTTTGAACTTGCCGCGCAGGCGGCAGCGATATAGCTCGCCGGTTTCGCGGCCGCGCACCACGTACCACGAGCCCGTGGATTTCACCACGGTGCCGTGCAACAGGCCGGTGGGGCCGTCGGGGAGGTAGGAATCAGCGGTTTGCATCGGGAGCGGGGGTAAGAGTGCGCAGGGCGGCCATGATGGTGCGCGTGGCCCCGGCCTGGTCGTGCACGTAGTCGAGAATGGTGTCTTGCAAGCGCAGGCGGGCCGCGTCGTCATTCCACAAAAAAGCAAAGGCGGCGAGCAGCTCGGCCCCGTTTTGCACCGGGAACGCGCCTTTCATTTCCACCATCTCCACGGCTTCCTGAAACTTGCCGTAAGTCGGCCCGAAGAACAGCGGCAGGCCGAAAGCCGCCGCTTCCAGCGTGTTGTGCAAGCCCTTGCCAAACGCGCCGCCCACGTAAGCGTATTCGCCGAAGCGGTAGAGCTGGCTCAACAAACCCACGTTATCGAATAGCAATACCCGCGCTTGCGCCACGGTGGCCGCTTCGGCCAGCGAATAGCGCTGCACCGGGCCGGGCAGCAGGGCTTCCACCTGGCGCAGGTTAGCTTCGGTTACTTCGTGCGGGGCGATGAGCACGCGCAGCTCCGCGCCGTAGCGTTCCAGCAGCGGGCGCAGCACGGGCAGGTCCTCGTTCCAGGAGCTGCCCACTACCAGCACCGGCGCGCCGTCGGCCACGAAGGCATCGACCAGCGG
>NZ_BAAGZM010000124.1:0-9166 GCF_054778495.1 Hymenobacter agri | reverse complement strand
TGCGGCTGGGGTGCGGCCCGGCGGGCACGGCCGTCACTTGCACGTTGGCCTGGGCCGAGTCGCGCGCAAAGTCGCGCCCGCTCTGTAATTGCCCGGCCACCACCGCGTTCAGGTGCTCCAGTTTGCCGATGGTGGCCTGGGTGGCGCTGCGCGAAAACGCCGCGTACACGATGGCAAAGCCCAGCCCCAGCACAAAGAGCGTGACAATGGCGTAGGCCAGCGTGTAGCGGTAGTTGAGCTTCACGGGATGGGTTGTTGAATGGAAGCGAAAACCAAAGAACGTCATGCCGAGCGCAGCCGAGGCAACCTCACCCCCTAACCCCCGGTTCGCTTGAGGCGCGAAGCCTCAGGGAGAGGGAGCACCGGTCTTGCGCCGACGTCAGGCTCCCCTCCCCCGGAGGGGAGGGGCCGGGGGTGGGGTCCCTACTCCGGCGCGCTGAACTTATACCCGAACCCGTACACCGTGCTGATGTAGTCGCGCCCGCCGGCGTCGGTGATTTTCTTGCGCAGGTTCTTCACGTGCTGGTACACAAAATCCACGCTGTCGAGGTTGTCGGTGTAGTCGCCCCAGAGGTGGGCCGCGATGGCCTGCCGGCTCAGCATCCGGCCCTGGTTGTTGAGGAAGTAGAGCAGCAGGTTGGTTTCCTTGCGCGTGAGGTTCAGCACCTTGCCATTGGCGCGGCACTCCATCGACTCCAGGTCGGCGGTGAGGTCGTGGAAGGTGAGGACGTTGGTTTTGTGGGGGCTGCGGCGGCGCATGATGGCCTTGATGCGGGCGTGCAGCTCGGGCAGCGGGAAGGGCTTGGTAAGGTAGTCGTCGGCGCCCTCGCTGAGGCCGGTGAGCTTGAAATCGAGCGCGTTGTGGGCCGAGATGATGATGACGCTGCTTTCCACGCCTTCCTTGCGCAGCAGCTTGAGCAGGTTGATGCCGTTGCCGTCGGGCAGCATGATGTCGAGCACCACGCAGTCGTAGGCAAAGAGCGCCAGCTTCTCGCGGGCCTCGTCGAACGTGGCCGCCACCTCGCAGATGTAATGCTCCTGCAGGAGGTAGCTGGCAATGCTTTTGGCGAGCTCGGCGTGGTCTTCGACCAGCAGTATCTTCATCGCAGTTCGGGGGCCGGCCGGCGGTGCGCAACACCAGTACCGCGCAGCCGCGGCCGTAGCGGTAAAGGTATTGAAAGTTGGTGGGCGGGGCACGGCTGCCGTCCGGCGGGGCCGGCGAAAATGGTCCTTACAGCCGGCCTCGGCCAACTCCGCCTAGCCTTTCGCCCCCGGCACGGGACTGAGCCCGAGGCGGCGCAGCTGCGAGTTGGTGACGCGGCGAATGAGGAACCGGAACAGCAGCGCAATGGTAAACCCCTCAATGGTGAGCACCCAGAACGTGTCGAAGGGCAGGCCGACCAGCAGGTGGCCCAGCGCGGGCGTGCGCACCGAAAATTCGGCCACGAAAGCGGCCCACAGGCCCAGCGCCGCCGCCACCATGCCGCTGGTGTGGTAGCGCATCTTGGTGGCGTAATCCATGCGCTCCTTCTGGTAAAAGGGCTTCATACCGCGGTAGAGCGCCCATAGGGAGAACGGAATGATGAGGTGAAACGGCCCCCAGCGAAAGCCCAGCTGGTGAATGAACAGCGCCGACAGGTTGACCAGCACCAGCAGCGGCACGAACACGTAGCCGGCCGTTTTGTGCGCCCGCGAGCCGGGCCGCAGCAGCAGCACGCCCAGCCCCAGCAGCAGGCCCAGCGAAGCGGTGATAAAATGCACCGCGCCCACGGCGGTGCCAGAAGTAAGCCAGTGTTGGTGGAGGTAGTCCATGATGCGCAGTGGGAAAGGCGATTGGAATTGATGTGGCGAAGCTAGCGCCCGCCGCCCGGGCCGCCCGCATCGTTTTTACCGAACCGTCGAAAACCCCGGCTGAAGCGTCGGCCGCGCCGGCTTCCGGCCTTGCCCGAAGTATATTTGGGAATCATCCCATCCCAGCTATTTATGCGCCAGTCCTTCATTTTATTGATTTGCTGCGCCGCGCCCTGGCCCGTCCTGGCTCAGCAAGCGCCCGCCAAAAAGCCGCTCGACCACACCGTTTATGACAAGTGGGAAAGCGTCGTCAACCCCAAAATCAGCCCCAACGGCAAATACGTGCTCTACCAGGTGAAGCCCCAGCAGGGCGACGCCACGCTCTACCTGAAAACTGCCGACAACCGCCCGCTGGCCCAGATTGCGCGCGGCGACTCGGCCGCGTTCTCGGCCGATTCCCGGTTCGCGGTGTTCCCCATCAAGCCGCCCTACGCGCTGGTGCGACAGGCCCGCATCAAGAAGAAAAAGCCCGACGACATGCCCAAGGATTCGCTGGGCGTGTTCGCCCTCGAAACCGGCAAGCTCACGAAATACGCCAACGTGAAGTCGTGGCAGCTGGCCGAAAAGGCGGCCGTGCTGGCCTTCCTGGGCAACAAGCCGGTGCTGAAAGACACCAAGCCCAAAGCCCCGGCCGACACGCTCAAGAAGCTCACCGACGGCCTGCTGGAGGCCAACAAGGCCGGCGCGCCCCTCACCGTGCTCAACCTGACGACGGGCAAGAGCCGCGAGTTCGCGTCCGTCACCGACTACCAAATCAGCAAGCCGGGCAACCGGGTGGCCTTCGCCGTGCTGGCTCCGAAAGGCAGCAAGGACGTGCAGTCGGGCCTGTTCGCGTTTGATGTGGCGGGCGGCAGTCTCAAGAAGCTGAGCAGCGGCAAGGGCACATACAAGAACCTGGCGTTTGACGACGCGGGCCGGCAATTTGCCTTTACCGCCGAGAAAAACCCTGAAAAGGCGTTGGTGAAACCCTTCAGTCTGTACTACGCCAACTTCACCGCCGACTCGGCCGCCATCATCCTGCGGCCGGGCGCCGCGGCGCTGAAGCCGAAATGGTCGCCGAGCGGGTTTGGCAAAATCCAGTTCAGCGAGAACGGCGAGAAGCTGTTTTTTGGCACCGCGCCCGACCCCATTCCGCAGGATACTTCGCTGGTGGACTTTGAGCACGCCAAGCTTGACATCTGGAATTACAAGGACGACTACCTGCAGCCCATGCAGCTGAAAACGTTGAAGAAGGACCTGCAGCGCAACTACTTGGCCGTCATTTATCCCAAACAGGGCAACAAGTTTGTGCAGTTGGAGGACGAGTACCTGCGCGACTCCTACCTGCCCGACAACACCAACGCCGAGTACATCCTGGCCACCACCGACACGGCCAAGCGCATCGCGATGCAGTGGGACGGCTACACCCGCAAGCAGGCCTACCTGGTGTCGACGCGCACCGGCCAGCGTGTGGCCATCAACCCCAAAGCCTCGAAAAGCCGCTTCCAGATTTCGCCCCATGGTGACTACGCGCTGTGGTACGACGACGCGGCCAAGGCCTGGTTTGCCTACTCCGTCGCCACCCGCCAGACGGTGAACCTCACCGGCAAAACCGGCGTGAATTTCGCCGACGAGGAGAACGACTCGCCCACCGACCCCGAGCCCTACGGCTTGGCCGCCTGGGCCAAAAACGACGCCGCCGTGCTGCTCTACGACCGGTACGACATCTGGAAAATCGACCCCAAAACCGGCGCGGCCAGCAACTTCACCGCCGGCCTGGGCCGCCAGCAGAAGCTGCGCTTCCGCTACCGCCTGCCGGTGGAGAAGCAGAAGTTCATCGAGCCGAAGGACGAGCTGCTGCTGCTCACCCAGAACGACGTAACCAAGGAATGGGGCTACTACCGCAAGCCCTTGGCTGGCACCAAAGCCCCCGAGAAGCTGGCAATGGCCCCGATGGCCTACTCGAACGTGATGCAGGCCGAAAACGCCCGCCGCTACCTCTACACCAAATCGAGCGTGCGCCAGCCGGCCGACCTCTACGTAAGCTCCAACCTGAAAGCCGAAACCAAGCTCAGCGCCATCAACGCCCAGCAGCAGGACTACAACTGGATGACGGCCGAACTCGTGCACTGGACCACCCCGCAGGGCCACGCCGCCACCGGCGTGCTCTACAAGCCCGAAAACTTCGACCCGACGAAGAAGTACCCCATGATTTCGTACTTCTACGAGAAGCTCTCCGACGGCATTTACCGCTACCAGGCCCCCGCGCCGTCGCCCTCGAAGCTGGACATTCCCATGTTCGTGAGCAACGGCTACCTCGTCTTCACGCCCGACATCAGCTACACCGTGGGCGAGCCCGGCGCGTCGGCCGTGGAGTACATCAATTCCGGCGTGGAGGAACTGAAGCAAAACCCTTGGGTGGATGGCGCGCACCTCGGCATTCAGGGCCAGAGCTGGGGCGGCTATCAGGTGGCCTACCTCATCACCCAAACCCCGATGTACGCCGCCGCCTGGGCCGGCGCGCCCGTCGTGAACATGACTTCGGCCTACGGCGGCATTCGCTGGGAATCGGGCATGAGCCGGCAGTTCCAGTACGAGCGCACCCAGAGCCGCATCGGCGGCACGCTCTGGGAAAAGCCCGAGGCCTACATCCGCAACTCGCCGCTGTTTGCGCTGCCCAAGGTACAAACGCCGGTGGTCATCATGTCGAACGACGCCGACGGGGCCGTGCCGTGGTACCAGGGCATCGAGATGTTCACCGACCTGCGCCGCCTGGGCAAACCCGTGTGGCTGCTGCAATACAACGGCGAAGCCCACAACCTCGTGAAGCGCGAAAACCGCAAGGACATTTCCATGCGCGAACTGCAATTCTTCGACCATTACCTGAAAGGCGCTCCCGCCCCCGTGTGGCTCTCCACCGGCGTGCCCGCCGTGGAAAAAGGCCGCAACTGGGGCCTAGAAACGTCGAAAGGCAACGGGATGTAGAGACGCATAATTGCGTCTCGGCGTCCGCGCCGCTCGGACTTCGTTCTAGCGCCGCCGTTCAACGATGAGACGCAATTATGCGTCTCTACTTCACGCTTTCAACAGAAAAAGACCCGTTTCCAAATTGGAAACGGGCCTTTTGCAATTTAAAACAGCCGCCCCCACCGCGACGGGGCGTGTCGGCAGCCGCGGAAGGGGCAGCAGTAACAGGGTGGCAGTGGTGCTTCAAGTATAATTTGCACCCAAAAGCTACGTTTAAGAAGCAATATTTTGAACTTGCCTTGAAAGCATAATAAAGCATCATTGACGTTCGGAGCATCCTTCTTTTACTTTCTACACATGCTTATGTATTGGCTATCCGGGTTTGCTTTCTCGCTACTTCTTTTCACAGTTCTATTATTCTCGGGCCTGTCGATTCAGTTGGGGCTGCCTCACACTCATATTCGGCGTCAAAGGCTATGGTTGAATCTTTTATCAAGTTGGACAATCGCCTGCTTGTGCGTGACGCTAGTATTGTGGCTACTTTACAGGTTTAATAATCCGACCCAGTACGCTAGCAATTATTCAGAAAGCAACTTTCAAGAAGTGACCGTGGGCATGAGCGAGCAGCAAGTAGTGGAGTTACTGGGTAGTCCATTGGCGAAGTGGGAGCCCTATCAATACAGCAATTATATCAACAGACAACATTATATCGGCTATACTTACAGCAGGTCAGAATCTGGTGAAGGAGATTATGAAGTGAGACAAATAAATTTTGACCGAGGCAAGGTAGCAGAAGTGCGGCACTACCGATATTATGATTAAGGCTCCCTTGGTAGTGTTGTAGTCCATTGTAGCGCCAACCCCGCCCGCCCCGGCCGTACCTGCTGCGGCTGGTGATGCTGCCCAATGCCCGCCGTTTGCCCATCCACCGCCCCGCCCCCACCGCGACGGGGCGTGTCGGCCGCCGCGAAAGGGGCTGGAGATACAATGGGATAGTGATGTTATAGCCTATTTTGCAGCACCTTCCGAAAATGACAAATTTCTTTCCTTACAAAACCTATGAGAAACGTATTCCTAATACTCTCGATTATTTTCTTCACTGGGTCTACAACATCTGCACAGTGTATTGATGAAGACAAAATCAAATACGGAGGAGATTTTGGCTCTTATGATTATACCTTTTTCTGCCCTACTTACAGCTTTTCGTACAAAGGTGAAACCTCAAAAAAATGGAGCATTCTCAACCCAATTGATATCAGACAAGTCGAACCAACCATTCTTCCGGTCAAAAAAACGGTCGAACAGAAGATAAAAGAATATGCAGGGGAAGCTTTCTTCTCTAGACTTACTTTTTACACAGTTGATATAGTTTATCCTGACAGCATCGATAAGTTCAAAGGAAGAATGCCCGAAGCGAAGAAGGCCGGATGCAAGGGGAAATATTACTTCTACTATTATTTCCGTGCTGATGCTAAAGCAGCCTATTGTGTCGGGTTTGCAGTAGATGAAAAAATGAATATCATTTCTCCCTTCAATTTTCCTTCAAAGCAAGACTATAAGCCAATTGATACCACGCTTACTGTTTGTAAAGTCATCAAGAAAGCCAAACGGTTTGGAAAGAAACTTTCTCCTATCGACAAGATTGAGTTTGAATACGACTCGAAAGCCAAGCGCTTTTACTGGTTAGTCACCCAAGAAATAGTAGTACCTAAAGCTGGGCTGAATACCCGCAACCAATTGGTTGTCGATGCCGCTGAGCCAACAAAAGTTGCGATTCGTAAAGAGCAGGTCCATGTCTCATTCTAAACAGCGGCGCAGCGCCCCACCCCGCCCGCCCCGGCCGTACCTTTGCGGCCTATGAACCTGTTATCCGCCGAGAACATCTCGAAGAATTACGCCGACCGCTGGCTGTTTAAAGACCTCAACTTCGGCCTCAACCAAGGCCAGCGCGTGGCCTTTGTGGGCATCAACGGCACCGGCAAAACCACCCTCATGAAGGTGCTGGCCGGCCTCGAAGCCCCCGACACCGGCTCGGTGAGCGTGCGTAAGGGCATCCGCGTCACCTACCTGGGCCAGAACCCCGTGTTCGACGAAAGCCTGAGCGTGGAGGCCACCATCTTCGCCAGCCAGAACGACACGCTCCGCGCCATCCAGGAGTACGAGCACGTCGTGAACGACCCCAACCACAAGCCCGACGACCTGCAGCGCGTGCTCGAACGCATGGACGCCCTCAACGCCTGGGACTACGAAGCCCAGGTGCAGCAGATTCTGGGCAAGCTCGGCATCCTCGGCGAGCTGCTCACCCGCAACGTGAGCCAGCTCTCGGGCGGGCAGCGCAAGCGCGTGGCCCTGGCCCGCGTCCTCATCGAAGAGCCCGACGTGCTGCTCCTCGACGAGCCCACCAACCACCTCGACCTGGCCACCATCGAGTGGCTCGAAAACCGCCTGAATTCGCCCAACCTCACCCTGCTGATGGTGACCCACGACCGGTACTTCCTCGACAAAGTGGCCAACGAAATCGTGGAGCTCGACAAGGGCCAGGTGTACCGCTACCAGGGCAACTACGCCTATTTCGTAGAGAAAAAGGCCGACCGCGAAATGCGCGAAACCGTGGAAGTGGAAAAGGCCCGCCAGCTTTTCAAAAAGGAGCTGGAATGGATGCGCCGCATGCCCCAGGCCCGCGGCACCAAGCAAAAAGCCCGCATCGACGCCTTCTACGTCACCAAGGAAAAGGCCAGCACCAACCTCAACAAGCAGCAGATTGAGCTGAGCGTGAAAACCACCCGCCAGGGCGGCAAAATCATCGAAGCCGACGGCCTGAACAAGAAATTCGGCGACAACGTGGTGCTCGACGATTTCAGCTACGTCTTCAAGAAGAAGGACCGCATCGGCCTCGTCGGCCCCAACGGCGCGGGCAAATCCACGCTGCTCAACATGCTCACCGGCAAGCTCAAGCCCGACAGCGGCACCATCGATGTGGGCACCAACACCGTGTTCGGCTACTACACCCAGACCGAGCTGGAATTCGACCCCTCGCAGCGCGTCATCGACATCGTGAAGGAAGTGGCCGAAGTAGTGGAGCTGGCCAACGGCGACGTACTCACCGCCAGCCAGTTCCTTAACCTGTTCCTGTTCCCGCCCGCCCAGCAGTACACGCTGGTGAGCAAGCTGAGCGGCGGCGAGAAGCGCCGCCTGCAATTACTGCGCGTCCTCATCAAGAACCCCAACTTCCTCATTCTCGACGAGCCCACCAACGACCTGGACCTGGCCACGCTCAACATCCTGGAAGATTTCCTGCTGCACTTCACCGGCTGCCTGCTCATCGTGAGCCACGACCGGTACTTCCTCGACCACCTCGCCGAGCATCTGTTTGTATTAGAGCCCGGCGGGGCCGTTCTCAACTTCCCCGGCAACTACACCGACTACCGCGAATACCTCGAAGAGCGCGAAGCCGAAGCGGCCCTAATTGAAGAGGAAAAAGCCGCCAAAGCCGCCCGCGCCGCCGCTAAACTGGCCGCCCCCGCGCCCGTGAGTACCGCCGTAGCCCCCTCACCCCAAAAGCGCCGCGCCACCTTCGCCGAGAAAAAGGAGTACGAGCAGCTCGAAAAAGCTATGGCGACGCTCGAAACCGAGAAGCAGGACATCACCGCCAAGCTGAACGGCGGCAGCGGCTCGCCGCAGGATTTCGCCGCCTGGGGCGCCCGGCTGTCGGCCCTGAATGGGGAGCTGGAGGAAAAGGAGCTGCGCTGGCTGGAGCTGGCAGAGTTGGGATAAGTCGCGAATAAACGGTCATGCCGAGCGCAGCCGAGGCATCTCGCGTGTGGTAGTAAATCCAATTGTCAGGATTACTGCTACACGCGAGATGCCTCGGCTGCGCTTGGCATGACCGTTCTATTTTGGCTTATCCTACTGCCGCCGGCGCACCTGCGCGAATTCCAGCGGCACCACGCGGCTACCCACTGGGGCCTTCACCGTCAGCGCATCGGCCGCGTCGTAGCGGGGGAAGTAGAGGTAGCCGCGCACCTGCTGGCCGGGCTCAAGGGTGACTTTGCGCAGGGCGTATTCTTGCAGTTGGGCGGCGCGCTGCTGGAGCACGTCGGCGGCCACAGCGTGCTCGATTTTGCTGGCGGCCGAAATGGTGTTGTAAGTGAAGGCCGCGTCGCGGATGGTCGCGCGGTTCTGATACTGCGCGGCGGTTTCGCGCTTGCCGATGCTGGCCACGTCAGTGGCCAGGCTAGCCGCGCTCAGGGCAATGCCGAACCAGTCGATGCGGGCGGCCTTGGCGGCTTCGCTTTCGGCGCGGTCGTTCAGGGCCATGATTTCGGGTTCGGGGTCGAAAGCTTTCACCGGGGCGGGCGGCAGCGGGGGC
>NZ_BAAGZM010000123.1:0-9167 GCF_054778495.1 Hymenobacter agri | reverse complement strand
GAGGCGCTGGCCGGCGGCAACCTCTCGGTGTTCCCTAACCCGGCGCACCGCGCCTTCACGCTGAGCTTGCCGGCACTGGGCAGCGTGCGCACGGCCCGCGTTGAGTTGTTGAACGCCCTAGGCCAGGTAGTGAGCACCCGCGTGCTGACGCTGAACCCGGCCGGAACCCGCAGCACGCTCGACGTGACCGACCTGCCCACCGGCCTCTACGTGGTGCGGGTGCAGGCTGGTACCGAAACGGCTACCACGCGCCTAGTTATCGAATAACCGGCCGTTAGCCTTTGCTGCAAAAAGCCCCGCCGGGATTCCGGCGGGGCTTTTTTGTTTCCCTTTACAGCGAAATCCGCCTGCTCGGCCAGGGTACTAGGCGCGGTTCTTCTCTGCCAAGGCGGCGCGCACGGCGGGCGCCACCTGCGTGCCCAGCAACTCCACGGAGCGGCGCACGCTTTCGGGCGCGATGCCTTCGATAACGAGCTGGGCCAAGAAACGGGTATTGTTGAACAGCTGGTGCTGATACAATAGCTTGGCGATGACGTCCTGCGGTGTGCCCACCAGCAGCGGGCCCTGCGGTCCGCAGAGGTAGTCGAAATGGCGGCGGTCCATCGGCGACCAGCCGCGCTCGCGGCCGATGCGGTTCATGAGCGTAGAGTACGGCGGGAAGAACTCATCGCGGGCCTGCTCGGCGGTATCGGCCACGTGCAGGTGGCAGTTAATAGCCAGCTGCAGCGCGGCCACATCGTGACCGGCCTTCTGGGCCGATTCGCGGTAGAGCTCGGCAAACGGCACGTACTGCGCGGGCGCCCCGCCCAGAATGGCCACCGTGAGCGGCAGCCCCAGCTGCCCGGCCCGCACCACCGAGGCAGGCGTGCCCCCTACCCCAATCCAAACCGGAATTTTGGCCTGGGCAGGGCGCGGGTACACGCCCTTAGCCGCAATGGCCGGGCGGTGCTTGCCCTGCCACGTCACTACCTCGTTTTCGTTGATTTTTAGCAGCAGCTGCAGCTTTTCGATGAACAGCGCATCGTAGTCCTTCAAATCCTGCCCAAACAGCGGGAAGGACTCAATAAATGAACCCCGGCCGGCGATGATTTCGGCCCGGCCGTTGGAGAGGAGGTCGACGGTGGCGAAGTTCTGGAAGGTCCGCACCGGGTCGACGGAGCTAAGCACGGTAACCGCGCTGCTGAGGCGGATATTGTTGGTCACCGCCGCCACCGCGGCCAGAATGACTTCGGGGGCCGAGATGATGAAGTCGGGGCGGTGGTGCTCGCCGAGGGCCAGCACATCGAGGCCCACTTCGTCGGCCAGGCGTCCCAGGGCCACGAGTTCCTGCATGCGCCGGGCGGCGGCGTGGTCGTGGCCGGGTACGTGGGCGGGGGCAACTTCGCCGAAGGAGCTAATGCCGATTTGCATGAGTTGAATTCAATTGTTGGGAAAGCTGCAAAGTCAGAAGGCGGTCCAATAGTTTGCTAGTGCCTGCAAAGTTTGTTGAGTCATTTTTGCAGGTATTCGGCCGGAAACCTATAAAGCAGAAGGCCCGCCTCCTTTCGGAAACGGGCCTTTCAATGGGATAGACCGTTCGGCTACTAGCCGGCCGCCAGGGCCTCGGCACCGCCCACGATTTCGAGAATCTCAGTTGTAATGGCCGCCTGACGCGTGCGGTTGTAGGTCAGCTTGAGGGCCTTGAGCAGTTCACCGGCGTTGTCGGTGGCTTTGTCCATGGCCGTCATGCGGGCACCGTGCTCCGAGGCGTTGCTTTCCAGCACCGCCTTGTAGAGCTGAATTTTGATGGACTGCGGAATCAGCGTCTGCACGATTTCCTCTTTCGAGGGTTCGAACAGGTAGTCCACGTTCGACTCCGGCTTGGCCGTGGCGGGCGCTTCCGTCTGCACCAGCGGTAGCAGTTGCTCGGTGCGGATAATCTGCGTCGCTACGTTGCGGAACTCGTTGTAGACCATCACCACCTCGTCGTACAGCCCATCGCGGAAGCCTTGCATAGCCACCTCAGCGGCTTCGCGTACCGTCTCGAACGAGAGCTTGGCGAAGACGTGGGTATAGTCGCCCACCGTCTGGCCGCGGCGGCCGTAGTAGTCGTGCGCCTTCTTGCCAATGGCCATCACCGAGATGTTGGCCGCCGGCAGGTTAGCGTAGCGCGAGGCAATGGCCGCGTTCACGCCCTTGAACACGTTGGTGTTGAAGGCACCAGCCAAGCCACGGTCTGACGTGATGGCAATCACGAGCACCTTGCGCACCTCGCGGGCCACGCCGTAGTCGCTCACGATGTCGGCATCGGCGTTGCGGGTCAGGTTGGTCAGGATGGCATTCAGGCGCTGGGCGTAGGGCCGCATCCGCACGATGTTGTCCTGGGCCCGACGCAACTTGGCTGCCGCCACCATTTTCATGGCTTTGGTAATCTGCTGCGTGCTGCTCACCGACTGAATGCGGTTGCGGACTTCTTTTAAGCTTGCCATTTAGGTTGAATTAAGAATGAGGAATGAAGAATGAAGAATTGCTGCGTCAGAAACGGCAGCGACAATTCCTCATTCCTCATTCTTCATTCTTCATTGATAATTACTTGGCTGCGTAGTTCGCCGAAACGTCCTTAGCTACCTCGCGGATGGCCTTCGTGCCAGCGTCTTCGAGCTTGCCGGCTTTCAGGGCCTTCAGCACGTCGGGGTAGCGCGAGTTCATCACTTGGCCAAACTCCTTCTCGAACTCGCGCACGCGGTTCACGGGCACGGTGTCGAGCAGGCCGTTGGTGGCGGCGTAAATGATGGCCACCTGGTCCTCCACCTTCACGGGCGAGTACTGGGGCTGCTTCAGAATTTCGAGGTTGCGACGGCCGCGCTCGATGGTGAGCTTGGTCGAGGCATCGAGGTCGGAGCCGAACTTGGCGAAGGCTTCCAGCTCGCGGAACTGGGCTTGGTCGAGCTTCAGCGTACCGGCCACTTTCTTCATCGACTTAATCTGGGCATTACCACCCACGCGCGATACCGAGATACCCACGTTGATGGCCGGGCGCACGCCCGAGTTGAACAGGTTGGTCTCGAGGAAAATCTGGCCGTCCGTAATCGAAATCACATTGGTCGGAATGTACGCCGATACGTCACCAGCCTGCGTCTCAATCAGGGGCAGAGCCGTCAGCGAGCCGCCGCCTTTCACCAGGTGCTTGATGCTGTCGGGCAGGTCGTTCATGTTCCGCGCAATCTCGTCCGAAGCGTTGATTTTAGCGGCCCGCTCCAGCAAACGGCTGTGCAGGTAGAACACGTCGCCGGGGTAAGCCTCGCGGCCCGGAGGACGACGCAGCAGCAGCGACACCTCGCGGTAAGCCACAGCCTGCTTCGACAAGTCATCATAAACCACCAGGGCCGGACGACCCGTATCGCGGAAGAATTCACCGATGGCCGCACCCGTGAAAGGCGCGTAGAATTGCAGCGGAGCCGGGTCGGAAGCCGAAGCGGCTACCACCACGGTGTAGTCCATCGCGCCGCCTTTGGTGAGGGCGTTCACCACCTGGGCCACCGTCGAAGCCTTCTGGCCGATGGCGACGTAGATGCAGAACACCGGCTGGCCGGCTTCAAAGAACTCGCGCTGGTTGATGATGGTATCGATGGCCACGGCCGACTTACCGGTCTGACGGTCACCGATAATCAGCTCGCGCTGGCCACGGCCAATCGGAATCATCGCGTCAATCGACTTGATGCCGGTCTGCATGGGCTCCGTCACGGGCTGACGGAAGATTACGCCCGGGGCTTTGCGCTCCAGCGGCATGTCGTACAGCTCGCCGGCGATGGGGCCACGGCCGTCGATGGGCTGGCCCAGCGTGTTCACCACGCGGCCCACGATGCCCTCGCCCACTTTGATGGAGGCGATTTTGTTGGTGCGCTTCACCGTGGCGCCTTCCCGGATTTCCGAGTAGTCGCCCAGCATTACGGCACCCACGTTGTCTTCTTCCAGGTTGAGCACGAGGCCTTGCAGGCCGTTCTCGAATTCAATCAGTTCGCCAGCTTGAGCTTTGCTCAGACCGTAGATGCGGGCCACGCCGTCGCCGACCTGCAACACGGTGCCGACTTCTTCGAGCTCGGCTTCCGACTTGAAATTGGACAGTTGCTGCCGCAGGATTGCGGAGACTTCATCCGGACGTACTTCTGCCATCTTGGGAGGGAATAAGGTATAGGGAATCAGGGATATGGGGCGGGGACGGTGGGAACGTATCCCCTATCCCAACTTCCCTATACCCTACAGTTTTTGTTGGTAAGAATTTTCTTGCAGCGAGGTGCGCAGCTTGCGCAGGCTGGTGCGCACGGAATCGTCAATTTGCTGGTCGCCCACCCGCAGCACGAAGCCGCCGATAAGCTCAGGATCCACCTTCTCGGTGAGTTGCACCTCGGTTAGGCCGGTTTGCTTGGTCACGAGGGCCTGAATCTCGGCGCGGGCGGCAGCCGTGAGCGGCGTGGCCGACGTTACCTGCGCCGACTGAATGCCTTGCAGGGCATTGTACTGCGCCAGAAACTCGGGGCCGATGCCTTCGATGGCCGACTCGCGGTTTTTCTCGGTGAGGATGGTGAAGAAGCGCAGCGTCATGTCCGACACTTTGCCCTCGAAGATGGCCTTGAGAATGGCCAGCTTCTTGTCGTGCTTCACAATCGGGTTGCGCAGCAGCAGGCGCAGCTCGCGGCTTTCGGCCATGGTCTTGCTCAGCAGGTCCATGTCCGCTTTCACTGCGCTCAGGGTGCCCATCTCCTTGCCCAAGTCGAGGAGCGACTTGGCGTAGCGGGCCGCTACTCGTTGGTCAGCCATAGTGGTTTGGTTGTCAGTTGTTGGTTGTTAGTTGTCAGGCCGTTTATCAGCCATTAGCACGAACTAATAACTGACAACGAACAACAAGCAACTAGTTAAGCTTAACGTCTTTCAGGTAAGAATCGACCAGCTGCGTTTGGGCGGCGGGGTCGGTCAGCTCGCGGCGCAGGATGCGCTCGGCGATGTCGAGCGACAGCTTGGCGGCGGTGTTTTTCACTTCGGCAAGGGCCGCGTTTTTCTCCGTCTGGATGGCTTCGCGGGCTTGCTGAATGATGGTATTGGCTTCGGCGGTGGCGCGGGCCTTTTCGGCTTCGCGGTGCTGGTTGGCCATCTGGGTGGCTTCCTGCATCATGCGGTCGCGCTCGAGGCGGGCTTCGGCGAGCAACTTCTCGTTGCCGGCTTTCAGCTGCTGCATTTCAATCTTGGCCTGGTCGGCCATGCGCAGGGCACCTTCGATGTTGTCTTCGCGCTCCTTAAGCGCAAGCAGAATCGGCTTCCAGGCAAACTTTGCCAGCAGAAACAGAACCAGCAGAAAGATAACCAGTTGCCAGAAAATCAGGCCGAGTTCAGGGGATAAAAAAGCTGGCAGCATTGCTATGGAATGGTTAAAAATGTCGGCTAATCGAATGACAGATTAGGAGCAGGTAAGCCCGCCGCGCCAACTGCATATTGCAGCAGCGGGCGGCGGGCTTCCAACTACTTCCGGGCCCGAAGCCCGGCCAGCACTAAACGAGTTTCGTCCAGATGAGTACGCAGACTACTACTGCGAACAGGCCCAGACCTTCAATCAGAGCGGCGGCGATAATCATAGCCGTCTGGATTTTGCCCGAAGCTTCCGGCTGACGGCCGATAGCATCCATGGCGCTACCGCCGATGCGGCCAATGCCCAGGCCTACGCCCAGAGCAACCAGACCAGCACCGATACCGGCACCCATTACAGCCAGACCAGGACCGTAGTTAGCCGCCATAGCAGCTACTTGCAACAACAGAGAGAGCAACATAAAAATTGGAAAAAGGGGGAAAAGATAAAGTTCGTCAGTCCCGCAGCGGGGGGGGGGGATTGCTACGGTCTGGCCGAAACAGCCGGTTGGCGGGCGGCGGGCGCCCGGCCGATTTAAGTCAGATTAGTGGGCAACGTGGGTCGAGGCCGAGCCGTCGTCGTAGCCCATTTGCAGGTCGGCATCGTGGTGGTCCTCCACCGCGCCGCCGATGTACATAGAGGTGAGCAGCGTGAAGATGAAGGCTTGCAACACGGCCACCAGCAGCTCCAGCACGTTGATGAACAGGCCGAAAGCCAGCGTTACCGGTGCCACAGCCCACGATTTGAAGATGAACACCAGGCTGATGAAGCTCAGCACCACGATGTGGCCCGCCGTGATGTTGGCGAACAGACGAATCATGAGCGAGAAGGGCTTGGTGAAAATGCCAATCACCTCCACGATAATCATAATGGGCAGCAACGGCTTGGGCACGCCGGGCGTGGCGAAAATGTGCGCCCAGTAATACTTGTTGCTCGAAGCCAGCGTGATAATCAGGGTCAGCACGGCCAGCACCATGGTCACGGCAATGTTGCCGCTCAGGTTGGCCGCGCCGGGCGTGAGGCCCAGCAGGTTGTTGAACCAGATGAAGAAGAACACCGTGAGCAGGTACGGCATGTAACGCTCGTACTTGGGACCGATGTTTTTCTTGGCTACTTCGTCGCGAATGAAGACGATGATTGGCTCGAAGAACGACTGGATGCCTTTGGGGGCGCGGCCGTGGTTCTTCTTATAGCCACTGGCGACCAGCGTGAACACCACCAGCATGAGGATGGCGCTGCCGATGAGGCCGGCCACGTTTTTAGTGATGGAGAAGTCGTAAAGCTTGCTGCCATCGGTGCTCACGAGGTGCTCGTGCTCCAGCTTCAGGCCGTCGTACTCTTTGGCGGGGCCTTCGGCTTCGCCGTTGGAGATTTTCTCGGAGGAGAACACCGACAGGCCCTTGCCGGGACGGTAGGCGATGATAGGCAGGTAGGTGGTGAAATTGCCGTTGTCGGTGGCGAGCCAGTGCCACTCGTGCGAATCGCCGATGTGGTGCAAAATCATTTCGCCGGGATTGAAGCCTTCGGCCTTTTTGCCCTCGCCCGCGGGTTCGTTAGCAAAAACGGACAGGGAAACGAAACAGAGAAGTATCGACAGTAAACGCTTCATCCAAAGTTAATTAATGACTCATTTCAGGCTAACGCATTATCATTGCGTGACTTGCTTTTCTGAAATCGGCCGCAAGTTACTCAAAGTAGCCCAGATTTCAAACCCGGCCCACGAAAAGTACAGGAGGAAGAAGGCCCCGAGGAAGGTCCAGACGCCCCGCGGCTCGCGCGCAATTCCGCCCGCCAGCAACCACGTGACGAGGCCCAGCGAGGTGAGCAAACGCACCGTCATGCCGATGAGGTAGCCCATGGCAAGGCTATTCGGGTCGCGGGCCACGAGGCGCGCCGTGAGGCTGTAGGCGAAATAGGTGAGCGCCGCCATCACCGCAAACACCAGCCCCGTGCGCGGGTGCACCACGGCCGCGCCATACACGCGGTGCAGGGCGTAGATGGGCAGGCCCAGCGCGGCGGTGAAGAGGAGGAACTGGCGGGGGAATTTGGGCATATGCTATAAGGACTCCTTCGTCAAACTGCGGATGACCTGGAACACGGCGGCGAAGACGCCCAGCAGCAAAAGCACGATAGTCAGCCAGGGCTGGGTGGCAAACTTGCCATCGAGCCAGTAGCCGAGCCAGGCGCAGCCGCCGATGATGGCCAGCATCTGGAAGGCCAGGCCGGAGTATTTCACCACGGCTTGCAGGCGGCTGTTGCCAGTGGGCTGAGAATTGGGCGAATCGGGCATAAGCGGGCGGCAAAAGTGCGGTTGGCAAAGGTACGGTGCGGGCCGGGCGGGCGCGGGCAGCGAAAAAACGTAATTTTACCCGTTGGGCTCCGTTATCTGGCAGAGCCGGCGAACATTTCGGGCCGCGTTGGGCGTTCCGGCTGCTCGGATGGTCCTTTTTCCTTTACGCTGATTTTGAAACATCATTTGCTGACAATTCGCTGGACAACGGCGTGGCTGGTGCTACTGGGGCTGGGCATGGCGGGCTGCGCGTCGGATAAAAACATTGTTTCGCACGCCTTCAACAACGTGGCGGCGCGCGACAATGCCTATTTCATTGCTCGCGAAAAGCTGCGGGGCTTGGAGGATAAGCTCTACACCACAGCCCGGCCCAACGACTACAACCAGCCGCTGCCGCTGTTTCCGACACTGGACAGCGCCAGCGTGAAGGCCAGCCGGGCCGATTTGAACGACATCATTAAGCGGGCATCGATGCCGATTCAGCACCGGCCGGGCTCGGACTGGACGGACGATGCCTACGTGCTGGTAGGCTGGGCGCGCTTTTATCTGATGCAGTTCGACGACGCGGCGCTGACGTTTAAATATGTGAACTCGACGAGCAAGGACGACAATGCCAAGCACGAGGCGCTGATTGGGTTAATGCGCACCTTTATGGCGCAGGGCGAGTTGGAAAGCGCTAAGGCCGTATCGGACCTGCTGGATAAAGAGCAGGGCCGGCCGGAGGATGCGCGCCAGTTGTTTCTGACGCGGGCCGACTATTATATGCGCACTGAGGAGCCGGCGAAGGCCATTGTGCAGCTGGAGAAGGCCATTCCGCTGATTGAGTATAAGAACGAGCGGTCGCGCACGCGCTACCTGCTGGCGCAGCTGTACCAGGAGGCCGGCGAGAATAAGAAGGCCTACGAGCAACTCGACCAGATTCTGGCCCGCAACCCACCGTATGAACTCGACTTCCAGGCCAAGCTGATGATGGCGCAGGTGTCGGACCTGAGCACGCAGGACCGGGCGCGGCTGGATAAGAACTTTGCCGGTCTGCTGAAAGACCTGAAGAACAAGGATTACCGCGATAAAATCTATTACGAGATGGCGCGGCTGAACTACCGCGAAAAGAACTACCCCGAGGCACTAAAGCTGCTGCGGCAGTCGGTGCGGGCCACGACGACCAACCGCTTCCAGAAAAGCTATGCCTACCTGCTGGCGGGCCGCATCTACTACGAGAACCTGCACAAGTACCCGCTGGCGGCCGCGTACTACGATAGCACGGTACAAAACCTGAATAAGGAAGCGAAAACCTATGCGGCTATCAAGGAGCGCAGCGATATTCTCAAGGACTTTGCCAAGCAGTATACCATCATTGAGACGCAGGACAGCTTGCAGGCGCTGGCCAAGCTGACGCCCGATGCGCTGACCGAGCGTCTGAATACTTACGCCGATGCTGAGCTGGCCGCCCGCAAGCGCGAGGCCGACCGGCAGGCCGCGCTGGCCAAAACCCAGGCCCGC
>NZ_BAAGZM010000122.1:0-9273 GCF_054778495.1 Hymenobacter agri | reverse complement strand
CTTGGCCCCGGCGGCTTTCAGGGCCTCGCAGGCCTGGGCCACGCCCTCGGCCGAGCCGGAGATGACGAGCTGGCCGGGGCAGTTGTAGTTGGCGGCCACCACCACATTGCCGGCATCGCTGATTTCCTGGCAGATGCGCTCCACTACGGCATCGTCGAGGCCCAGAATGGCAGCCATCGTACCGGGCTGCTCCTCGCAGGCGGCCTGCATGGCCTGGGCGCGGCGGGCCACCAGCGGCAGGGCATCTTCAAACTTGAGCACGCCGGCCGCCACTAGCGCCGAGAACTCGCCCAGCGAGTGGCCGGCCGTGCTGCCGGGCACAAAGTCGGGCTTGGCTACAAACTGCGCTACCGAGTGCACGAAAATGGCAGGCTGCGTTACGTCGGTGCGGCGCAGGTCCTCATCCGTACCCGCAAACATGATGTCGGTGAGGCTGAAGCCTAGGATGTCGTTGGCACGGGTGAGCAGGGCGCGGGCGTCGAGGTTCTGGTCGAACAGTTCGCGGGCCATGCCCGGAAACTGGCTGCCCTGGCCAGGGAAAATAATAGCGGTGTTTGCCACGGTCAGAAAAAGAGTTAGCAAGGTTGAAAGCCCAAAGAAACGGCTTGGCCACGAAATACGCCCGGCTGGCCCGGCCCTAACAAAACGGGCGGGCCAATTGGCCCGCCCGATAGATATGCTCTCATGCTTAGCGCTAGCGGATGATTTCCACCCAGCCTTTGTAGGTGCGCTTGGTATTGGCAAAATCGGCGAATTCGACTTCGGCCAGGTAGAAATACACCCCGTCCGACACTTTTCCGCTGGCCGTGTTTTCCGTCCTTGTTCCACCGCCATCCCAGTTAATGAGGATGCGGTCGTTGGCCGTGGTGGTATTCTCAAACACCTTCACGCCCCACCGATTATATGCCTGGAAATGAATGCTGCGAATCGGGCTGTAGTTTTTGGGCCGGAACACCGCGTTCTGCGCATCCCCGTTGGGCGTGAAAATATTCGGCAGCTTGAAGAACACGCAATTGTCCTGGCAGGCCACGTTGCTGGTGTCGCTGGCCACGCCGCTGGCCGAGATGGCCTGCACCGCATAGCAGCCCCCCGAGAAGCTCAGGTCGGTGTGCTGGTAGCTGGTGCCGGTGGTAGTAGCCAGTAGTGTGAAGCGCCCGGTAGGCGTGGGCCGATAATAGAGGCGGTAGCTGGTCACGTTGGCATCGCAGTTGGCAGGCTGGCTGCTCAGGGCCCAGCGGAGGCGGTTGGTGTAGCGTTCGCCCTGCCGCGGAAACTCCTGCAGGTTGGCGAGGCTGTCGCAGTTGGTGGTGAGCAGCGTGAGCGCCGGGCGGCACGGCGGCGGAATGAGCGCCACGCACTGTCGCTGGCTCCTGTTGGGCAGGTTCTGCAGGAAAGCGAAGCCGGGATAGCGGCCTGTGGTCAGCACGTAGTAGCAATACGTCTGGCCCCGCACCAGCGTAGGGTCGTTGTCGGCATACGTGCCACCGGTGGCGGTACTGGTAGCCGTGCCAATGCGCACAAACGGAGTAGTGCCGTTGACACTGCGGTAAATTTCGGTGGGCTGCGCGGTGTTGTCCCACGGCACGTTAAACGTCCAGGTCAGGCGGGCCGAAGTTCCGTTGTTGACCGGTATCGCCTGCACGCGCACGCTGCTGGCCGGGGTCGAGGCTTCGGTAATGGTAGTGCCCGCGCCCGGCGCAAACGTGCGAATAAAGTCGAGCCGGTAGGTGTACTGCTTATCCTGGGTATTGAGGCCCGTGTCGGCGTAGCAGGTATCGGTCAGGGTAGTGATGGTAGTAACAGGAGCGAAATCCCCGGCGGCCGGGTTCAGCCCTTCGGCCCGCGACAGCAGGTAGCTCGGCGTGCCCGTGAAGGCAGCACTCGTACCGGTGCGCGGCTGCGTCCAGCACACCTGAATCTGGCCGGTGGCAGATGCCGTGGTAAGCACGTCTACCTTGGTCAGCATCGCCTGGCGGCCCGGAATCAGGCTGCAGGCCTCGTTCGAAGCAATGCTTTCGCCCAGCGCCGGCGGCGGGAAGCCCGCGTAGATGCGGTAGCAGTAGTTTACGCCCCGCTTCAGCCCACGGGCCGTGCCGGTAGCATCAGGGTTGTTATCAAGGTAGCTCACATCCGACGCCGCCACTCGCTTGATGAACGTGTAGCCCGTGCTGGCCGGAAGGCCCGTGACGCAGCTACCCGGGGCAGAGCCCGGTCCTTCCTTGCGGTAGATGTACATGTACTGCGCATTGGTGCAGGTGTACGAGTCCCACGTCAGTTGCATGTTGTTGCCAACGGGCGTAGCGCGCAAGCTCTGCGGCGGCGGCCCTACCACGGTGATGCGCCAAGCCTTCTCATCGATGAGTGCTGGGTTGGTCGTTGAATTTGGGTTAGGGTTATCTTGGGCCTTAAACACAACCAAATAGGGTTCCTTCGCTACGTTGTTGCAAGCCGTATTCCAGGTGAAAGTACCCGTAGCCGTGGGCGGGCCGGTCTGCGTCTGCACAAACGTAGCCGGCGGCAGAATGCCCGAGTAAGCATACAATGTCACCGGCGTTTGCGTCGTATTCGGACCGGCGCCGTCCACCGCCGTCACCGTGCCCCTCGCCTGCGTCCCGGCCACCACGCACAGGTCGGCCGGAATGGTAAGGCGGGGCCGCAGGTTGGCGGTAGCGGTAATCGTAATCTGCATATCCCGGATAACGACCCCAATCAGGTCAAACCCACCCGGTGAACGGCGGTACTCCGATATCTCAATGGCCACGTTGTATTCGCCGGCCGCCACTGGCGTGTTCCAGGTTAGCTGGCCGGTACGCGGGTCGATATCTAAAGTAGCTGGTGGCGTACCGTCTTCCTTCACTCCTGGTCCGGCCACTATCGGGTCGTTGGGATAGTGGAAGCCTGTGCAGGGCACCACCACACGCTCAGGTCGGTTAGTACCGGTGCCCGAGCAGGGCGTTCCAAGCAATGCGGCCACGGCGCCGGCGCCGCCCGGCACCTGCCGGCTGGGAGCCAATCGGAAAGACAAAGAATCCCCGTCGGCATCGTAAGCCGCCGGGTTGTGCAGGAAAATCTGGTTCATAGCCCCCCGGTCAATAGCCGGTGCGCGCAACACGGCGCTATGGTTGCCGCGGTAAATGGGGTCGAGGTAGATAGTAGTGGCGATGTAAAAATTCTGCGAAAGGGGGGTAGCAATGTTGCGCACTGCCCCGTTTCGGTTTTCGCCTACGAAGCTCACGACGAACGTGCCCGACGACCCGTAGGTATGCTCGAAGGTGTAGGTATTGACGGCCACACCCTGAACGCCAGGTACCGGAATAGCTGCGGGAGTATCACGCCGGATTGGCGTACACGTAGCCGTGCCGTCGCCAAAAAAGATGGTAGCCTCATCCTGAACAGCACTACCAGGATTTGTATCCGTGTACAAAGTCATCCGGAAGAACACCCGGCGCGGGTTGTAATTGGGCCCGGTGGTGGTGTCGTAGGTTGCCTTAATGTCGCCGGCGCGCAGGTGAGTGGCATGGGCGGCATCGGGGCGTATGGCCAGCCAGGCCAGCAGGCCCAGCAAAGCCAGCGCCAGCCGGGCCCCGCTCCGTACCCGAAGGGAAAAAAGTGTGGTCATAGTCAGACAGGAAGAAGTGCAGCAGATATACGGAAAGGTGGCCCAACCGGGCGGCATCATAAACAGGCCGCAGGGTGTGCTTGTTAACGATGCCGACAGCGGATAGATTCACCACGCCCGGCAATGTTTAAGGCGGCCTCGATTGCGCACAAGAATCGGGCCGGGCATTGGCCGGTTTGCAGGCTAGGGCCTACCTTTGGGCGACCTAAACATACTTCTTCACTTCCCAAGTTTGGCGACTTTATGAGTTGGATAACCAAAACATTCACCAGCAGCATCGGCCGGAAAATCATTATGGCCGCTACGGGCCTGTTTCTGTGCACGTTCCTGGTGGTTCACCTCATTGGCAACCTGCAGCTGTTCAAGCACGACCAGGGCGCGGCCTTCAATACCTACTCCCACTTCATGGGCACCAACCCCATCATCCGCACCATCGAGTGGGGCCTGGTGCTGGGCTTCGGCTTCCACATTTTTGAGGCCCTGATGCTGACCCGCCGCAACAAAGCGGCCCGTGGCGCGCAGGGCTACGTGAGCAACCACTCGGAGCAAAACTCGGAGTGGACCTCACGCAACATGGGCATCCTGGGCACCATCATCCTGATTTTCTTGCTGGTGCACCTCTACAACTTCTTCTGGCGCGCCCGCTTCGCCGGCGACCTGCCCCGCATGGGCGGTGCCGACCCGCTCACCCGCGACTACGACAACCTGTACATGGCTGTGGTATCGTCGTTCCACATCTGGTGGTACGTGCTGCTCTACGTGGCCGCCCAAATCAGCCTCGGCTACCACCTGTGGCACGGCTTCCGCTCGGGCTTCCAGACGCTGGGCCTGAACCACCGCAAGTACACGCCCGCCATCAAATACATCGGCTACGCCTTCGCCGTGGTGGTGTCGGCCGGCTTCGCTTCCATGCCGCTGTACTTCTTCCTGTTCACCAACGAGCAGGGCGAATTGGCCGCCAATGCGCCGGCCCTGCTGCACAGCGTCGCTTCCATTTTTTAAGTCGACTTGAGCTGATAAAATCCCGCTGGTCCGGCCTAACCTCCGGAACCGTTTGCGGTTATGCTATCGGTCAATCATTCAGTCATTCCCCCAATTCCGTCACCCTATGCTGTTGGAATCTAAAGCCCCGGAAGGCCCCCTCGCCGAAAAGTGGGAAAAGCACAAGTTTAACGTGAAGCTCGTGAACCCCGCCAACAAGCGGAAGTACGACGTGATTGTGGTGGGCACCGGCCTGGCCGGTGGCGCAGCCGCTGCCTCGCTGGCCGAGCTGGGCTACAACGTGAAGGCCTTCACGTACCATGACTCGCCCCGCCGTGCGCACTCCATCGCAGCGCAGGGTGGCATCAACGCTGCTAAAAACTACCAGAACGACGGCGACTCGGTGTTCCGTTTGTTCTACGACACCATCAAGGGTGGCGACTACCGCGCCCGCGAAGCCAACGTGTATCGTCTGGCGCAGGTGTCGGTCAACATCATCGACCAGTGCGTGGCCCAGGGCGTACCCTTCGCCCGTGAATACGGCGGGCTACTGGCCAACCGCTCGTTCGGTGGTGCCCAGGTAAGCCGTACGTTCTACGCCCGCGGCCAGACCGGACAGCAGCTGCTGCTGGGCGCCTACTCGGCCCTGAGCCGTCAGATTGCCTACGGCAAGGTGAAGATGTACACCCGCTCGGAAATGCTCGACGTGGTAGTAATCGACGGCCACGCCCGCGGCATCGTGACGCGCAACCTGATTACCGGTGAAGTAGAAACGCACTCGGCCCACGCCGTGGTGCTGGCTACGGGTGGCTACGGCAACGTATTCTACCTGAGCACCAACGCCATGTACTGCAACGTGACGGCGGCGTGGCGCGCGCACAAAAAAGGTGCGTACTTCGCCAACCCCTGCTTCACCCAGATTCACCCCACCTGCATCCCGGTGTCGGGCGACTACCAGTCGAAGCTGACGCTGATGTCGGAATCGCTGCGCAACGATGGCCGCGTGTGGGTACCTAAAACGGTGGAAATGGCCGAGCGCGTGCGCAAAGGCGAGCTTAAGCCGCAGGACATTGCCGAGGACGACCGTGACTACTTCCTCGAGCGCAAGTACCCCGCTTTCGGCAACCTCGTGCCGCGCGACGTGGCTTCGCGCAACGCCAAGATGATGTGCGACGAAGGCCGCGGCGTGGGCAGCACCGGCCTGGCCGTGTACCTCGACTTCTCCGATGTTATCAAGCGCATCGGGGCCGAGGCCGTGAGCCAGAAGTACGGCAACCTGTTTGCCATGTACGAGAAAATCACCGACGAAGACCCCTACAAGATGCCCATGCGCATCTACCCGGCGGTGCACTACACCATGGGCGGCCTGTGGGTTGACTACAACCTGCAAACCACCGTGCCCGGCCTGTACGCCACGGGCGAGTGCAACTTCTCCGACCACGGCGCCAACCGCCTCGGTGCTTCGGCCCTGATGCAGGGCCTGGCTGATGGCTACTTCGTAATCCCCTACACCATTGGCGATTACCTGGCCAACACGCCGCCTAAGCCGGTGAGCACCGACCACCCCGCGTTTGCCGAAGCCAAAGCCGGCGTACAGGCCCGCACCGAGCAGCTGCTCAGCATTAAAGGCAACCGTACACCCGATGATTTCCACAAAATTCTGGGCCACCTGATGTGGGAATACTGCGGCATGGCCCGCACCGCTGAAGGCCTCACCTACGCCAAAGCCGAGATTCAGAAGCTGAAGAAAGAGTTCTGGAGCGACGTGAAGGTGGTGGGCTCGGGCGAAGAAATGAACCAAGCTCTGGAGAAAGCCGGCCGTGTGGCCGACTTCATCGAACTGGGCGAGCTGATGGTGGACGACGCCCTGAACCGCAACGAAAGCTGCGGCGGCCACTTCCGCGAAGAGTACCAGACGCCCGAGGGCGAAGCTCTGCGCGACGACGACAACTACGCCTACGTAGCGGCTTGGGAGTACATGGGCGACAACCAGCCCGAGCGCCTCAACAAGGAAGAGCTGGTGTTTGAAAATGTGAAGCTCACCCAGCGTAGCTACAAGTAATAACCTGTCATGCTGAGCGCAGCGAAGCATCTTATCACGCTAGCGCCAGTTTAGTTACTAACCCAACGAGCCCAGGCGTGATAAGGTCCTTCGCTGCGCTCAGGATGACAAACGATAACATAACCAATGGCCGGTTCCAACCCCAACGCTAAACCGATGAACCTGACCCTGAAAGTGTGGCGGCAGCCTAACCGCCAGGCCCAGGGGAATATTGTGGAGTACCACGTGAAGGACATTTCGCCCGATATGTCGTTCTTGGAAATGCTCGACGTGCTGAACGAAGACCTGCTACGCGCCGGCCAAGACCCGGTGGCCTTCGACCACGACTGCCGCGAGGGCATCTGCGGCTCGTGCGATTTGTTCATCAACGGCCGCTCGCACGGCCCTGAGAAGGGCACGACCACCTGCCAGCTGCACATGCGCAAGTTCTCGGATGGCGACACCATCACCATCGAGCCCTGGCGCGCCAACGCCTTCCCGGTGAACAAGGACCTGAGCGTAGACCGCTCGGCGTTCGACCGCATCATTCAGGCCGGCGGCTACGTGAGCGTGAATACCGGCGGCGCGCCTGACGGCAACGAAATTCCGATTCCGAAGGAAATTGCTGACCGTGCCTTTGAAGCAGCTACCTGCATTGGTTGCGGCGCCTGCGTAGCGGCTTGCAAAAATGCCTCGGCCATGCTGTTCGTGTCGGCTAAGGTGTCGCAGCTGGCGTTGTTGCCCCAGGGCCAGGTCGAGCGTAAAACCCGCGTTGAGAATATGGTGGCCCAGATGGACAAGGAAGGCTTCGGCGCCTGCACCAACATCGGCTCGTGCGCGGCCGAGTGCCCGGTGGGCATTTCGCTCGAAAATATTGCCATCCTGAATCGCGAGTTCCTGGCGGCCAAAGCTGCCTCGAACAACCTGGTGTAAGCAGACAATGTCATTTGCAGCAAAAAGCCCCGGCAGTAGCTACTGCCGGGGCTTTTTATTTAATATAATTCGTGCGACGTTAGGCCAGCTGAATGGCATCCAAGGCCTGCATATCTTCGGCCGACAAGCGGATGCTGGCGGTTTTCATGTTCTCTTCCAAGTGCTTCACTTTGGATGTGCCGGGAATGAGCAGAATATTGGGCGAATGGTGCAGCAGCCAGCTCAGCGCAATTTGCTGGGGCTTTACGCCGTGCTTTTGGGCAATTTGCTCCAGGGCTTTGAGGGCGTCGGCGTTGCCGCCGGCCAGCGGGTACCACGGAATAAAGGCCATGTTCTGCTCGCGGGTGTAGTCGAGCACCGCCTCCCACTTGCGGTTGTCGACGCTGTACATGTTCTGCACCGATACGATGGGCACGAAATCCTGCGCCTTTTTGATGTCCTCAACGCCTACTTCCGACAGACCGATGTGCTTGATGCGGCCGTCCTGCTGCGCTTTTTGCAAAAATTTGAGCGTGTCCTCAAAGGGCACGCTGGGGTCGATACGGTGGAGCTGGTAGAGGTCAATCTGCTCTACTTTCAGGCGCTTGAGGCTGCCGTTGAGAGCTCCTTCGAGGTGCTTGGGGCTGGCGTCGATGGGCCATTCGTTGGGGCCGGTGCGCAGCAGGCCGCCTTTGGTGGCGATGACAACTTTGCCATAAGGATGCAGCGCTTCGGCAATCAGTTCCTCCGACACATTGGGGCCATAGCTATCAGCCGTGTCGATGAAGTCGACGCCGAGCTCCACGGCCCGCTTGAGCACGCGGATGGATTCGTCGTGGTCCTGGGGCGGACCCCAGATGCCGTCGCCGGTGATACGCATGGCGCCGTAGCCAAGGCGGTTGACAGGGAGGTCGCCGCCGATGGTGAACGTGGTGGGGTAAGTAGTGGCAGTGGGATTGTCAGACATGAGGTATCTTTTAAAATGGATGCCCGGACGCGAGCAATGGCCGGGGCGTTTTATAAGACGGTTGAGGCGCCGAATTGTTTGCGGCGAGCAGTAGCGTGGACTCTGCGAGTCCGCGCTACTGCTCGCCGGGATGTTCGCCCGAGCGCGGACTCGCAGAGTTCACGCTATACCCCTATTTTTACCATCGTGCCCCTCCTACCTTCTGACCGCCGCCTGCCGCTGCTCTACGCCATTATTCTGGTTGATGTGATTGTGGGGTCGGCGGTAGCGCCGGTGCTGCCCGAGTTTGTGCGGGAGCTGCCGCGGCCGCAGCTGTGGCTGAGCGTGGGCACGGGCGTGTTTCTGGGCGTGCAGCTGTTTTCGGCACCGCTGCTGGGGCGGCTGGGCGACGGCTACGGGCGGCGGCCCATCTTCATTCTGTCGGCGGTGGGCACGCTGCTGGCCAATGCGCTGCTGCTGCCGGTGCGGGCGGGGCTGTATTTCGTGAACCGCGTTTCCGACGGCCTCACCAACGGCATGTACGCCACGGTGCGCTCGGCCATTACCGACATCTCGAAGCCCGAGCAGCTGTTCCGCAACCTCGGCATCGAAGGCGCGATTATTTCCCTCGGCTTCGTGCTGGGGCCCATGGCCTCGGGGCTGATGCTGACATTTTTAGCGGTGCCGCCCGCCCAGCAGGCCACCTACGTGGTGCGGCTGGCCGCCCTGCGCGTGACGGGCCGGCGCGGCGTGCGGCAGCTCTCCATCTTCGAG
>NZ_BAAGZM010000121.1:0-9292 GCF_054778495.1 Hymenobacter agri | reverse complement strand
GGCCACGTAGCGCAGTTGCGGGCCGT
Source organism: Hymenobacter agri (assembly GCF_054778495.1). Taxonomy (NCBI): domain Bacteria; kingdom Pseudomonadati; phylum Bacteroidota; class Cytophagia; order Cytophagales; family Hymenobacteraceae; genus Hymenobacter; species Hymenobacter agri. The sequence goes on along the minus strand of NZ_BAAGZM010000121.1, from coordinate 9,266 downwards.
GGGCCAGCAGGTCGGCTGTCACGCGCAGCTTGCTGCGCACTATCAGGCCCTCGTAGGGCTGGGCGGCGAGCGCGGCGGGCACTTCGGCCGCCGTGAGGCTGGGCTGGTAGTCGATTTCCAAGCCGATGCTGTGGAGCAGCGCGGGCAGCGACGGGTGCATTTCGTCGACGACGAGGCAGAGGCTCATTGTGATTATCAAGCTAAAAAGGTCCTATTGTGCGTAGTAACGTATCACCATTTAGCTGAAGTAATTTATTCATCAGTTCAGCTCTTAGCAATGGCCCCATTTTCTTTTGCTGAGCCTCCTCAGTTGTTTTAGCAGCTATTGGGTACAGGAAATAAAAATCTGTCCCTGCTCGTGCGACTAGATAACTTCCACCAATTTGCGTGGCATAGACTTGGTCTAACAACGGCTCGCCGTAGGGTTTATCGGCATTCTCATACAAGTGTAGCGCGACACCATTATCGTAATTGGCAGTGTAATATCGACCAGCGAGATGGGTAATATTATCCTCGTCAAACAAATAATCTAACACCACATACCAGCCACACAAAATCAACAACACGCCGATAATAATCTTGCGTCCAGCAAGCAATAGCGTAGCCATAATGGTTGAGCAGTTTTTTATAACCGAGAGCAAAAAATCATAAATAGCCGCTGGCAGTTACTCCGCCACGTCATTGACATTCAAGTCCGGCAGCGCGGCGCCATCGGCCATGTGCTGGCCCACGTGCTGCGTCAGCTTCACGAAATCGGCTACGCTCAGCGTCTCGGCCCGGCGCTCGAAAATGGGGTTCGTCGTGGCTTCCGGAGGCATGCCGAACGGCTTGAGCGCGTTGCGCAGCGTCTTGCGGCGCGTCTGGAAGGCTTGCTTCACCACCCGGAAAAACAGCTTCTCGTCGCAGTCCAGCTGCTCCACGTCGTTGCGCGTGAGGCGCACCACCGCCGACTCCACCTTGGGCGGCGGGTTGAACACGTGCGGCGGCACCGTGAATAGGTACTCAATCTTATAGAAGGCCTGCAGCAGCACGCTCAGAATACCGTAGGTTTTCGAGCCGGGCGGCTCGGCCAGGCGCTGGGCTACTTCCTTCTGAATCATGCCCACCACCTCGCGCACCTGCTGGCGGTTATTGAGCACGGCGAAAAAAATCTGGCTGCTGATGTTGTAGGGGAAGTTGCCGATGATGGCCAGCGGCTGGTCCGGAAACAGCGTGTCGAGGCGCTGCTTCAGGAAATCGGTGGCGTAGATGCGGTCGGCCAGCGCGGGGTAGTGCACCTTCAGGTAGGCGACCGACTCGGTATCAATCTCCACCACGCTGGTCTGGTAGGCCGGGTTCTGGAGTAGGTACTGCGTGAGCACGCCCATGCCGGGCCCGATTTCGAGCACTTCCTTCACCCCGTCGGGCAGCTGCAGCGCGCCCACAATGTTGCGGGCAATGTTGGGGTCGGCCAGAAAGTGCTGGCCTAAGTGCTTTTTGGGGCGAACGGTATTCACGGAATGAGGAGTTTTTTTGAACGTCATGCTGAGCTTGCCGAAGCATCTCTGCTGCTTCGTTATAGTCGGCATAAATTGCTGGCGCGGTAGAGATGCTTCGGCAAGCTCAGCATGACGCGCTATTATCAACGTCAGAAAAACCTCGCTGCCTAAACAGTACCTTGCGGCCTCAAATCTACGGCCTTCATCCCCGCTTATGTTCTTAGCTCTCGCTCACGCGGCCGCCGCGCCGGCCCAGTCCTCGCAGGTATTCATCCTGCCCGCTGGTACCACCACCCTGCCCGAGGCCGCCGCCGGCGACCTCACCCCCGCCGCCCGCCAGTACGTAGACGCCGCCCTCGCCGACGCGCAGAAGCTCGTGCACCTCAACCACTTCAGCCATCACCATTTCTTCGTGGTGCTGGCCGATAAGCCCACTCCTGCACAGGTTGCCGAGCAGCTGCGCCGCGCCGGCCACACCCTGCACGGCCAGCTCAAAGCCGAGAAAGTAGCCGAAGTTTTCATTGAGAACCGCAGCGCTACGCCTAACGCCGCCCTGCTGCTAGCCGAAGGCCTAGCCCTGAGCGCCTACCAGTTTGAAGGCTATAAAACCGATGAGAAGTCGCGCCAGGCCCCGGCCCTGAAAACGGTTTACTTGGTTGGCAATGCTGCTACGGCCGACGAAGTCCACGAGCTTGAGGGCCTGCTGCAAGGCGTTATTCTGGCCCGCGACCTCGTCAACGCCCCAGTTAACAAACTCAACGCCGTGCAGCTGGCTGAGCGCATCGCCGAAGCCGGCGACCAGGCCGGCTACTCCACCGACATCCTCGACCTGGCCAAAATCGAAGCCCTGCGCATGGGCGGCCTGCTGGCCGTCAACCTCGGCTCGCCCGAGCCGCCCACCTTCAACATCCTCGAATACAAGCCGGCCAACGCCAAAAACCAAAAGCCTTATGTGCTCGTGGGCAAAGGAGTGGTGTTCGACACCGGCGGCCTCAGCCTCAAACCCACGCCCAATAGCATGGACCTGATGAAGTGTGACATGGCCGGTGGCGCGGCCGTGGCCGGCACGCTCTTCGCGCTGGCGAAAAATCAGGTTCCGCTCTACGTCATCGGCCTGGTGCCTGCCACTGATAACCGCCCCGGCGGCCTCGCCTACGCTCCCGGCGACGTCATCACCATGCACAGCGGCCTCACCGTCGAAGTAAAGAACACCGACGCCGAAGGCCGCCTGCTGCTGGCCGATGCCCTCAGCTTCGCCAAGCGCTACAACCCCGAGCTGGTTATCGACCTGGCCACCCTCACCGGCGCCGCCGTGCGCGCCCTTGCCACCGAAGCCTCCGCCTCGATGGGCACCGCCGGGCCCGCCACCATGCAGCAGCTCGGCGAGGCCGGCTATGCCGTACACGAGCGTCTCGTGGAGTTTCCGCTCTGGGATGAATACGCCGACCACATGAAGTCCGACATTGCTGACCTCAGCAATCTGGGCAAGGGCGAAGCCGGCCACATTTCGGCCGCCAAGTTTCTGGAGCGCTTCGCCGAAGGCTACCCCTGGATTCACCTCGATATCGCCGGCCCTGCTTTTCTCACGGCCCCCGAAAGCTACCGCGGCAAAGGCGGCACCGGTGTGGGCGTGCGCCTATTGTACGAGTTCCTGACCAAGCAGCTTGCTTAGAAAGCAAAGAATGTGTCATGCTGAGCGGAGCGCAGCGGAGTCGAAGCATCTCTACCGCTTCGTTGCCATCAGTTTGAATACTATTGAGGTAGAGATGCTTCGACTCCGCTGCGACGCTGCTTGATACGCAGCATGCTCAGCATGACCGTCTAATACACAGTATGCCCCACCACCTCCCCCGCCTCGGCTTTTCCGTGGGCGACCTCGCCGGCATCGGCCCTGAAGTCATTTACAAAACCTTGCTCGATGAGCGCCTGCTCAGCATCTGCACGCCCGTTATCTACGGCACGGCCACGGCGCTGTTCGACGACTTCCCCACCCCCGCCGATACCGAACACCTACAGTTCCGCCAGCTGCGCGACGCCGCCGACATTGCACCCGGCCGCCTCAACGCTGTAACCTGCTGGGATGAAGACTTTGTACTCGCTCCCGGCCAGCCCTCCGCCGCCACCGGCGCGGCCGCCCGCGAAAGCCTGCTCTGCGCCGCCCGCGACCTCAAAGCCGGCAAGCTCGACGGCATCGTGACGGCCCCCATCAGCAAAGACAACACTCAGGCCGACAACTTCCGCTACCCCGGCCACACCGAGTTTTTCACCAGCTACTTCGCGGCCCCCGAGAGCCTGATGTTCCTGGTGGATGAGGACGCCGGCCTGCGCATTGCCACCGTCACCGGGCACATCCCGCTCAAGGACGTGCCCGCCAGGCTCACGGCCGAGCTGCTGCGCACCAAAATCAGCCTGCTGCTGAAGTCGCTGAAGAATGACTTCGGCATCGGCAAGCCGCGCATCGCCGTGCTCGGCCTCAACCCCCACGCCGGCGAAAATGGCCTGCTGGGTAAGGAAGAAGGCGACGTGGTAACGCCCGTCATCCAGCAATTCGCGCAGGATGGCAAGCTGGTTTTCGGCCCCTTCCCGGCCGACGGCTACTTCGGCACCCAGCAGTTCCGCCAGTTCGACGCCACCCTCGCTCTCTACCACGACCAGGGCCTGATTCCCTTCAAGCTCATGGCCTTCGAGCGCGGCGTCAATTTCACCGCCGGCCTGCCCGTGGTGCGCACCTCGCCCGACCACGGCACTGCCTACGGCCTCGCCGGCCAGTACCGGGCCGACGAGTCTTCCTTCCGCGCGGCCGTGTATCTGGCCTGCGACATCTGGAAGCAGCGCTGGGAAGATGCCCAGCCCCGCTCGGCGCGGTAGCTTCTTCTCGAAAGCGAAATTTTCTTTCTATTTTTGAAACGCGGCTGGCAACGGCCGCGTTTCTGCGTTTAGGCATATGGTTATCACCAGTCGAGCCGTGTTACGAGCGTTTGTGTTTGCGCATCCAGATGCAGCACCGGCTTTGGAAGAATGGTATCACCATGTGCGCGACGCTGACTGGGCGAATGGGGCAGCCGTGCGGCAGTCCTTTGGCTCCGCTGACTATGTTGGCAACCAGCGGTTTGTTTTCAACATTAAAGGCAACCACTACCGTTGAATTGCTTCTATTTCTTTCACCACGCGCACAGTGTACATCAAGTTTGTTGGTACCCACCGTCAATACGATGCCGTTGACGCCTCCATTATAGAATTCACAAAGCCATGACGATTAACACAGCCGAGGAACTGCGTGAAGCATTTCGTGAATTCGATATGCTGGAAGCGCAGAACATTGATGCGCATCCGGAAATTCAGCCCCGAGCCCGTGAGTTGGCGGAAGCCATTGAGGATTACGAAATCCGAATGGAATATTTTCCCCTGCCTTCCAAGCCCACCACCCTGCCGGCCATGATTGAGCTCAAGCGCCAGCAGCAGCACCTCAAGCAGAAGGAGCTGGCGGCCCTGCTCGAAGTGCCGCCCGGCCGCCTCTCCCAAATCCTGAGCGGCAAGCGGCGCGTCACCATGGACCTGGCCAAAAAGCTCTACGAACGCCTGCACATCAGCCCCGAATTCATCCTCAAAACCGCGTAGGCAGCGCGGAAAATGGCCCGAACTTTTGGCAAAAAGCCGGATTTTCACTACTTTTGCCCCCTGCTATCCAGCCGCCCGTGAAAAAAGAAAGCAAATACGACCTCAACTTAGCCAAGCTGGCGCTGAAAACGCACCACTTCGAGTTCGAGTTGGGTCCCGAATTCTTCGCCCTGTTCGACCAGCCCTTGGTTGAGCAAGGCCACCTGCACGCCGACGTGGAGCTCATCAAAACCGAGCGGCTGATGACCTTGAACTTTCACATCACCGGCACCGTGCAGCTTACCTGCGACCGCAGCCTCGATGAGTTCGACCAGCCGCTCGACATACACGAGCAGCTACTGGTGCGCTTCGGCGAAGAGAACAAGGAACTGGACGACAACGTGCTGCAAATCACGCCCGAAACCCAAACCCTGCCGCTGTCCCAGCACCTCTACGACTACATCGGCCTGGCCTTGCCCATGAAGAAGCTGCACCCGCGCTTCCAGAACGAGGCCGATGATAACCCTGACGCCGAAACCAAGCTCATCTTCTCGACCCGCGACGACAGCGAGGGCCCCGACGACGACGAGCCGGCCGACCCGCGCTGGGCCGCCCTGCGCAACCTGAATTAAATCCGTCAGTGCCCCGAGTCACTCCTCACTCGTTAACCGCAACCTCAATTCCCTAATTTCAACTTAACCATGGCACATCCTAAGCGCCGCACTTCTTCCGCCGTTCGCGACAAGCGTCGTACCCACTACAAGCTGACCCCTAAGGCCGTGACCTTGTGCCCCAACACGGGCGAGCTGCACCTGCGCCACAAGGCGTATGTAGTAGATGGCGACCTCTACCACAACGGCCAGCTGGCTATCAAAAACTACGCTAAGACCAACGCCGCGCCTGCGGCCGACGCTACCGGCGACGACGAATAGCGCGTTTGGTTGTTACTTCGCGGCACCACATGGTCCGGCTTCGCTCCTTTTTTAAGCCAGCGGGGCCGGATTTTTGGTACTTTTGACTTTCCGCTGACCTCCCTCCAAACACCTCTTTCATGAAAATAGCCCTCGACGCAATGGGCGGCGACTTCGCCCCCCAAGCCGCCGTGGCAGGTGCCCTGCTGGCCGCCGAGCAACTCGCCGGCCGGGCCACCATTGTCCTCATCGGCCAGGAAGACGCCGTGCGTCCCCTGCTTCAGGCTGCCGGCCCGGCGGCCGACGTACTCGAATTCGTGCCCGCCACCCAGGTTATCGACATGGGCGAGCACCCGGCCAAAGCTTTCCAGCAGAAGCAGGATTCGAGCATTGCCGTGGGCTACAAAATGCTGCTCGCGGGCCAGGTCGATGCGTTTTGCTCGGCCGGCAACACGGGCGCTATGCTCGTGGGCGCCATGTTCACCGTGAAGACCGTGCCCGGCGTAATGCGCCCGGCCATTGCCAACTTCCTGCCCAAGCTGCACGATAACGTGGGCATTCTGCTCGACGTGGGGGCCAATGCCGAATGCAAGCCCGAAATGCTGGAGCAGTTCGGCGAGTTGGGGTCGCTGTATGCGCAACACGTGCTCGGCATTGCCCGGCCCAAAGTTGGTCTGATGAACATCGGCGAGGAAGAAGGCAAGGGCACGCCCATCATTCAGGAGGCCCACCAGCGCCTGAAAGTGAACCCGCACATCAACTTCGTGGGCAACATTGAGGGCCGCGACCTGTTCAACGACAAGGCCGATGTGATTGTGTGCGACGGGTTTACGGGTAACATCATTTTGAAAATGGCCGAGTCGATTTACGACGCCATGGACGAAAAGCAGATTCAGGACCCGTTTTTCGATAAGTTCAATTACGAGGCCGTGGGCGGCTCGCCCATTCTCGGCATCAACGACAACGCCATTATCGGGCACGGCCGCAGCACGCCCCGCGCCATTGGCAACATGCTTATGCAAGGCTTCAACATGGCCGATTCGGGCATCGTTGACCAGATTAAGGCTACTTTTAAGTCCTAACCTTCCGCCCCCGGCGGTGAAAAAAGCTCCGGCTCCGGCCGGATTTTTTTTACGCGCTTCGGGCTCATTACCGGTACGTTGGGCCGGCACCGGTTGCCCCGCCCCTGCCCTGCTGCCTACTTTTCGCTTGCCCCGCCTACTTTTGCCCGTATGAAGATTACCGCCGCCATCACTGGTGTGGGCGCCTACGTGCCCGACTACGTGCTTACCAATGCCGAGCTGGAAAAGCTCGTGGACACGACCGACGAATGGATTATGTCCCGCACCGGTATTCGGGAGCGTCGCATTTTGAAAGGCACCGACCAGGGCACATCCGTGATGGGCATCAGGGCGGTGCAGAATCTGCTGGACAAAACCGGCGTCGACCCTAAGGAAATTGAGCTGGTTATCTGCGCCACGGTGACGCCCGACGTACTGTTTCCGGCAACGGCCAACATTATTTCCAACGGCACAGGCATTACCAATGCCTTCAGCTACGACATGAATGCCGCCTGTTCGAGCTTTCTGTACGCGCTGGCTACGGGTGCGCAGTTCATTCAGGCCGGCACGTACAAGAAGGTAATTATTGTGGGCGCGGACAAGATGTCGGCCATCGTCGATTATACCGACCGTGCCAACTGCATCCTGTTTGGCGATGGCGCAGCCGCCGTGCTGCTCGAACCCAGCACCGATGGCTACGGCGTGATGGACATGGTGCTGCGCACCGACGGCAGCGGCGAACCCTACCTGCACCAGAAAGCCGGCGGCAGCCGCCGCCCACCTTCCCACGACACCATCGACCGCAAGGAGCACTACATTTACCAAGAAGGCGCTACGGTGTTCAAGTTTGCCGTGAAGAGCATGGCCGACGTGGCCGCCCAAGTGATGGAGCGCAATCACCTCGCCCACGACGACGTGGCCTGGCTGGTGCCCCACCAGGCCAACAAGCGCATCATCGACGCGACTGCCAACCGCATGGGCGTGGGCCCCGAGAAGGTGATGCTCAACATCGACCGGTACGGCAACACCACCAGCGCTACCATTCCGCTGTGCCTGGCCGATTATGAAAAACAGCTGCACCGCGGCGATAACCTCATCCTGGCAGCCTTCGGCGGCGGCTTCACCTGGGGGTCCATTTACCTCAAATGGGCCTATGATGGTGATAAGGCAGCTAGCAAATAGCCATTAGCTAATGGCTGCTAGCTGTTAGCTTTGTCCCTCCTTAAGATTATCAGTTGTTTAATAGCCGCTGGCTATTGCAGGACTGCTCATAAAAACACCCACAAAAAAGCGAATAGCCAACGGCTACCAGCTACAAGTTTAACAACATGGCATCAACCGCCGACTTTCGCAACGGTCTCGTTCTCAACTACAACAACGAGCTGCACGTCATCACCGAGTTCCAGCACGTGAAACCCGGCAAGGGCCCCGCCTTTGTGCGCACCAAGATGCGCAACATCAAAACTGGCCGCACCATCGACAACACCTTCAACGCCGGCGTGAAGGTGGAAACGGCCCGCGTGGAGCAGCGCCCGCACCAGTTTCTGTACAAGGACGACTACGGCTACACGTTCATGAACAAGGAAGACTTCGAGCAGGTAGTGCTGCCCGAAGAAATGGTGCCCTTCGCCGACCTGATGAAGGAAGGCCAGGATGTGACCATCCTCATGCACGCCGAAACGGAAATGCCCCTCACCGCCGAACTGCCCACCACCGTGGACCTGGTAGTGACTTACACCGAGCCCGGCCTACGCGGCGACACCGCCACCAACACGCTGAAGCCCGCCACCGTGGAAACCGGGGCCCGCATTCAGGTGCCGCTGTTTATTGATGTCGACACCAAAATCCGCATCAAAACCAGCGACTATAGCTACGTTGAACGCGTAAAATAGCCCTTTCTTAAGCTGTTGGCTATTAGCTGCCGGCTAGTAGCTGACGTTCTAAAAAAGCTAACCGCTGGCAGCTTAAAGCTAGCAGCTAACGAAGATGTCAAACTCGCCCAAAAAGGAAAAGGACGCTGTCATGAAAGCCAAAGAACTCCAGGAACTGCTCGATTTTATTGCTAAGTCGGGCCTGAATAAGGTGAACATTGAAACCGAGGAATTTAAAATCTCGGTGCAGCGCGACCCCAACACCAAAACCATCATCAGCGCGGCGGCTCCGGCGGCGGCACCCGCAGCAGTGGCCCCGGCTCCGGTAGTGGCGCCCGCCCCGGCTCC
>NZ_BAAGZM010000120.1:0-9357 GCF_054778495.1 Hymenobacter agri | reverse complement strand
CCGTGCCGCGCCTGCGGGCGGGCATCCGGATGGGCGCAGTGTTTCGGGCGCGGCTGCTGGCCGTGGCCCTGTCGCCGCAGGCCCCCTAGTGAAGGGTTGATTTTTAAGGGTTGAGGGTTGAGTGACTGTTTGCCAGGTGGCGGATGGCTTCTATTCAACCCTTGGCCCTTTCTTTTTCCGCTTTGCTCATTCTCCACTTCAACCTGGGGAATTCAACCCTCAACATTCAAAACTCAACCCTTCTAAATAATGCGTAACAAAGGACTAATCATTGCGCTCACGCTCGTCGTTACGGCGTTGTGTGCGTATTTTCTCTTCTTCACCTACGTCTCGCGCGGGGTGCAGCAGAAGGCGGTGGCCTACGCCACCCGCAACGGCAAGCTCAACGAAACCGCTCGCCAGCACTACCTCGACTCGGTGTGGCGCGCCCCCGTGTACGGCCCCTTCACCTACCGCGAAGTGCGCCAGAGCGAGCTCGGCCTCGGCCTCGACCTGAAAGGCGGCATGCACGTGACGCTGGAAGTATCGCCGGTGGAAATTGTGCGCGCCATGAGCGGTAACAGCAAGGATGCCGCCTTCAATAAGGCCCTGGAGCAAGCCCAGGAAGCCCAGAAGGCCGCCCCCACCACGCCCTTCACCACGCTGTTTGCCCAGGCCTACCAGCAGACGTCGAACGGCCAGCCGCTGGCCCGCATCTTCGCCAACTCGACCAACAAGAGCCGCAACATCACCATCAACTCGAGCAACGAGAAGGTGCTGTCGGCCATCGACAAGGAAGTGGAAGAAGCCATCGACCGCTCGTTCAACATCCTGCGCACCCGCGTCGACAAGTTCGGCGTGAACCAGCCCAGCATTCAGCGCGTGAAAGGCACCGGCCGCCTCCAGATTGAGCTGCCCGGCGTAGACAACCCCGACCGCGTGCGCAAGCTGCTGCAAGGCCAGGCCAAGCTGGAGTTCTGGGAAGTATGGAACCAGAACGAAATCGGCCCCTACCTGGTAGCCCTCGACAAGCAGCTGCAAGCCAAGGATGCCGCTGCCAAAGCCGGCCCCGTAGCCACCGTGAACATGGCCGACACCACGGCCGCCGCTGCTGCCGCCAAAGGCGACACGACCTCGCTGGCCGCCCAGCTGGCCAAGAAGAAGACAATGCCCGGTGGTGGCAAAGGCGCCGCCGACTCGGCTACCACAGCCAACCAGGGCGGCGTGCTGGCCAAGCTCTTCACCATGCCCGGCCGCCTGGGCGTGAACCTGCGCGACACGGCCCGCATGAACACCATCCTGCGCTCGCCCGAAGCCAAAGCCACCCTGCCCTCGACCCTGGCCCTGCTCTGGAACCTGAAGCCGACCACCATCGACAAGCAGGAGTACCTGGAGCTGGTGCCCGTGCGCAAAACCCGCGACGGCATTCCGCCCCTGAGCGGCGAAGTGGTGAACGACGCCCGCGCCGACATCGGCCAGAACGGCCAGCCCGAAGTAACGATGAGCATGACGCCCGCCGGCTCGCGCAAGTGGGCTAAAATGACGGCCAACAACATCGGCAAGCAGGTGGCCATGGTACTCGACGACTACGTGTGCTCGGCGCCGGTGGTACAGGGCGAAATCACGGGTGGCAACACCAGCATCACGGGCAGCTTCGCCATCGAAGACACCCAGGATTTGGCCAACCAGCTGAAAGCCGGTAAGCTCCCCGCTCCTACCCGCATCGTGGAAGAAGCCGTAGTGGGCCCCTCGCTGGGTCAGGAAGCCATCAACCAGGGCCTGTACTCGTCGCTGGCCGGTGTGGTGATTATCATGCTGTTTATGGCCTTCTACTATGGCCGCGCCGGCATCGTGGCCGACATCGCCCTGCTCTTCAATATCTTCCTGATTCTGGGGGTACTCGCCCAGTTCGGCACCGCCCTCACCCTGCCCGGCATCGCCGGTCTGATTCTGGTAATGGGCACGTCGGTAGATGCCAACGTACTGATTTTCGAGCGTATTCGTGAGGAACTCGACCACGGCCTGGGCCTGATGGACGCCATCAACAAAGGCTACTCGCGCGCCTTCTCGGCCATCTTCGACTCGAACGTGACCACCATGCTCATCGCCGTGATTCTGGGCTTCTTCGGCACCGGCCCGGTGCAGAACTTCGCCATCACGCTCGGCATCGGCGTACTGACTTCGTTCCTGTCGGCTGTGTTCGTGTCGCGCCTCATCATCGAGTGGATGGTGAAGGGCAACGAGAACCACCCGATGACCTTCAGCACGGCGGTTTCGCGCAACCTGTTCAAGAACCTGAACTTCGACATCGTAGGCAAGCGCAAGCTGGCCTACACCTTCTCGGCCGCGTTCATCCTCGTGGGTTTCGGCCTGATGGCCTACCAGCACGGCCCCAACCTGGGTGTAGACTTCAAAGGCGGCCGCGCCTACGTGGTCGATTTCAACAAGACCATGGAGGCCTCGGCGGTAGGCGATAAGCTGCGCCCCGTGTTTGAAGGCGCCGGCCTCGAAGTGAAGCAGTACGGCTCGCCCGACCGCCTGCGCATCACCACCGGCTACCTGGCCGAAGACGAAAGCCCCGCCGCCGATGCCAAAGTAGTGGCCGCCCTCAACAAGGGCCTGCAGCAGTACAGCGCCGATGCCCCGGTTATCAAGTCGACCTCGAAAGTGGGTGCCACCATTGCCGACGACATCAAGCGCACCTCGGTGCTCTCGCTGGGCCTCACGCTGCTGGGCATCTTCATCTACGTACTGTTCCGCTTCGAGCGCTGGCAGTACTCGATGGCCGCCGTGGTCGCGCTGTTCCACGATGCGCTGCTCGTGATTGCCGCCTTCCCGATTGCCCGCCTGTTTGGCCTGAACTACGAGATGGACCAGATTTTCGTAGCTGCCCTGCTCACGGTTATCGGCTTCTCGATGAACGACACGGTGGTTATCTACGACCGTATCCGCGAGTACCTGCGCGAGAACCCCAAGCTGACCTTCGCCCAGGTGGTGAACCCGGCCCTGAACTCGACCTTCTCGCGCACGATGATTACGTTCACCACCGTATTCCTGGTAGTGCTCGTGATGTACATCTTCGGTGGCGAAACCCTGCGTTCGTTCTCGTTTGCCATGATTATCGGTGTGATTTTCGGCACGTACTCGTCGCTGTTCATCGCCACCCCGATTATCCTCGACACCTACGGCAAGAAAGAGGAGCGCGAGCGCCTCGCCCGCGGCGAAGAAGTGACCAACACCCCCGGCGACGCCCCCAAGCTGAGCCAGGCCACCGTCTAGACCACAGATTCAATGAATTAAACGGATTTCGCAGATTCGGGCGTCAGCCGACAGAATCAGGGTTTGTGTCCGTTCTATTCTGCAACAAAAAAGGCCGCCCGCTGGGCGGCCTTTTTTGTTGCGCTACATCCTCTCGCCGGGTCCAGTAGATGCGGCGGCCAGTTGAATCTGCGAAATCCGTTTAATCCGTTAAATCTGCGGTTCAGACAGTGAGGGAAGCAACCCTTTTTGGGTATCTTCCGAGTGGTGAACAGAAGCCGTTGCCCGGCCTGCCTTTACGCTGCACTATGCTGCACCTCTCCCCACCTGATTCTGCATCTGCCCGGTTTGCCGAGCTGCTGGCGGCCTGCCGCCGGCAGGAGCGGGTAGCACAGCGCCGCCTCTACGCCCAGTTCCACGGCTTGGCCATGAGCGTGTGCCAGCGCTACGCCCGCGACCGCGACCAGGCCATGGAAGCCGCCAACGACGGCTTCCTGAAAGTATTCCGCGACCTCGGCCGCTTCGACGCCAGCCGCCACCCCGACGATGTGCTGGGCTCGTTCCGGGGCTGGCTCAAGCGCGTCATGGTGCACACGGCCATCGACCACTACCGCGCCAACGAGCGCCACCAGCACCAGCAGGAGCTCGACGACGCCACCCTGAACCAGGCCACGCCCGACGCCACCCCGCTCGACGCCCTGAGCTACGACGAGCTGCTGGCCCTGGTGCAGCGCCTGCCCCCCGCCTACCGCACGGTGTTCAACCTGAGCGTAATTGACGGCTTCAGCCACGAGGAAATTGCCGCGCAGCTGCACATTTCGGAAGGCACTTCCAAATCCAACTTATTTAAAGCGCGGGCCCATTTGCGCAACATGCTGGCCCAGTGTTCGATGCTAGAGAAAATCCGCTATGTGGTCTGATAACGATATTGATAACGCGTTTCGCCGCCTCGACCCCGCCGAGCCCGAGCCCACGCCCTTTCCGCTCGACGGCTGGTTGAAGCTGGAGTCCCAGCTCGACCAGGCCGTGATTGACCGGGCCGTGCGCCGCCGGCTGTGGCAGTTTTTTGCGGCCGAAGTGGCTGTGGTGGCACTGGTAGGCCTGGGCTGGTCGCTGTGGCCGAAAGCCGAAACGTCTTCCATCGCTATTCAAGCGCAGACGGTGACTTCGGCAGCTGGCTCGATGCCCAAGGCATCTGATGGGGAGCGCCAGCCGTCTACGACAGTTACCGCTATTGCTCCGGCAACGGCGGTTAGCCGCCCCGCAATTGCACGTTCCATTTCGGCCACGCCACATCTGGCAGGCACCGCTGCCTTGGCACCCAATGCGCCAGCCCAGGCAGCGACAGCAGCTTATGCTGCGGTGCCAACGAGCACACGGCCTGCAAGCGCACAGCGGCTGCCGCTGGCCGGCGCCCTGGCGGCACATCCGCGCGTCCTGCCACGCTCCCAGCCTTACCCCACAGAGCATCAACTCGCTACAACGAAAGCCAATGCCGTTATAGCTACTGCGTCTGTTGAAGCCAGCCGCTATTCTTTAGGCACAACTGCCGCCCGGCAAGTGCCACCTGCGGCTGATTCGCCGCTTGCACTGGCGGCAAGCGAACATACGAAACAGTTTGATGCTGCCGCTGCTGCCTTAAGCACTGATAAATCCGCCCGTACTGCGGATGGCGCAACGGCCGCTCCCGCCCGAGCAGCCGGCGAGGCAGTGGTTGCAGATGCTGCCTCGCACAGTGCCGGTGCAATTGAAATGCCCCCTACGGCTCGGCAATTGGGCGCCGAAGCTCCTGCCTCGACATCGCCACGTAGTGCCGAGAGTGGCTTCGCTCCCATCACCCCAGTAGTAGCAGAAGCTGACCGGCCCGCCGTTGCGCCGTTGCCTGCCGCGCTAACGCTGGTTGCCAGCCCCAGCCTGCCGCTGCCAACTGTGGTGCGGCAGCCGCGCCTGTTTGTGGGCGTGGTGGCGGCGCCTGATGTGAGCACCGTGAAGTTTGCCGACGTGCAGGCGCCGCGCCTCAATGTGGGCCTGACGTTGGAGTACCGCCTGGGCCAGCGCTGGCGCGTGGCCACCGGCCTGCAACACTCAACTAAAGAGTATTACGCCCGCCGCGAAGACTACGACTGGACCAGCTATCCCCGGGCCCAGACCCGCGATTTTAGCTGGGTAGAAGGCGCGTGCACCGTCCTCGACGTGCCCCTAAACCTGCGCTACGACGCCGTGGTGCAGGGCCACGGCCGCTGGTTTGGCTCGGCGGGCTTGTCGTCGTTTTTTATGCAGCGCGAAAACTACAGCTACGATTACGAGGAAAGCGGCACGACCAAAAACTGGGAAATGCCCGGTCTGGTGAATGCGAACCGCCACCTGTTCAGCGTCCTCAACCTCTCGGCCGGCTACGAGTACAGCCTGGGCACGCACTGGCGCCTGCAAGCCGAGCCATATGCCAAACTCCCCCTGGCGGGCGTGGGCGCGGGCAAAGTAAAGCTACTCAGCGGTGGGGTGTTTTTTGGGTTGAAATACGGCTTTTAGGCCCTGCCTCCACTCCCTTCCGGCCAACCTCTACCAGCGCCCCGTGCGGGCCCTGAATGGAATTTCTCTGCCTGCTGATTCTTCCTTTTTATGATGACAACGACTACCTCAAACTGCCCCCCTACGCCCCGGCGGTTGGCCCTGTTGCGCATTGTGCTGGCTTTGCTTGGCACAGCAACTGGCTGCACCTACTCGCACGGCGACCCGGCCCCGGCCTGCGACGTGGCCCACGAAACCATTACTTACAAGGACGTGATTGCGCCCATCGTGGCGGCCAATTGCCTGCGCTGCCACGGTAGCACCGTGGCACCCACGCAGGGCGGTAGCATCGATTTCAGCACCTACGCCAATCTCAGTAACTTCCCGCAGGCCAGCCTGCTGGGCAGCGTGCGCCACGAGCCCAACCACCCCTTCATGCCCCAGGATGGCGGCAAGCTCTCGGACTGCGACATCCAGCGCCTCGAAGCCTGGTACGCGCTGGGCAAGCCCCAGTAGCGGCGGCAACCATCGCCTCAGCCGTCCCATCCACCCTCCGCTCTTCGCTATGAAACACCTATTTCTGCTCTTGTTCCTTCTGCTGTACGGCGTAGGCGCTACCCACGCCCAAGGCCGCTACATCACCAAAACCGGCCTGGTGAGCTTTTTTTCGTCCAGCCCGATTGAGGACATCGAGGCCCGCAACCAGCAGGTGGCGGCCATGCTCGATTTCGGCACCGGCCAGCTGGCTTTCAGCGTGCCTATCAAGGGCTTTGTGTTCAAGCGCACGCTGATGCAGGAGCACTTCAATGAGAACTACATGGAGTCGGACAAATTTCCCAAGGCCACATTCAGCGGCCGTTTCGTGGGGTTTGATGCTGGCCAGCTGGCCACGGCGGGCGCCCACCCGGCTCAGGTGGAGGGCGACCTGACGCTGCACGGCGTGACGCACCGCATTCGGGTGCCGGCTACGGTGGAGCTGCGCGGCGGGCAGCTACTGGCCCAGGCCACGTTCCCGGTGGCTTCGGCCGATTACAACATTGAGATTCCGCTACTCGTGCGCAACAACATCGCCAAGGTTATCAGCGTGCACGTCGAGCTGGCGTGTGCGCCGGCGGCAGGGGCCGTGGGCATAGCTCCGGCCGCTGGCCGCTAAGGCTGCCCGGTTTTTTTACCCGCTATTTCCGTTCCTGCTTATGTTCCTTTCTCTACGCTCGCTGATTCTCGTCGCCGGCACGATGGTAGCCGCCGGCGCCAATGCCCCGGCCGCCCACGCCCAGACCGATTTGCTGGGCGAGCTCGAAAAGCAAACCGCCGACTCGACCCGCCGCGAGGTGGTAGCGGCCACTTTCAAGGGCACGCACATCATCAACGCGCAGTCGGTCGAAACGCCCGGCGCGGGCACGCTGGCCTTCCTCATCCAGCACCGCTTCGGCACGCTCAACAGCGGGGCCTACGAGTTTTTCGGGCTCGACCAGGCCGTGTTGCGCCTGAGCTTCGAGTACGGCCTCACCAACCGGCTGGCTGTGGGCGTAGGCCGCACCAACATCGAAAAAACCTTCGATGGCTTCGTGAAATACAAGGCTTTGCAGCAAACCAGCGGCGCGCGCGCCATGCCGGTATCGGTCACGCTGTTCGCGTCGTCGGCCATCACCACGCTCCGGTTCAACCAGGCCGCCAACGTGCCCGAGCGCAGCACGGCCTCGCGCATCGACTACGCTTACCAGGTGCTCATTGCGCGCAAATTCAGCCCGGGGTTCTCGCTGCAGCTAATGCCCACGCTCATTCACCGCAACTACACGCCGCTGGCCGGCATGCAGAACGACGTGTACGCCCTCGGCGCGGGCCTGCGCCAGAAACTCACCAAGCGCGTGGCCCTCACGGCCGATTATTTCTACCTCATGCCCGGCTATGTGGCCGATAACTACCGCAACGCCCTCGGCGTGGGCTTCGACATTGAAACCGGCGGCCACGTGTTCCAGCTGCATTTCACCAACGCCAAAGGCATGTCGGAGAAGTTTTTCGTACCCCAAACCACCGGCAATTTCTTCAACGGCGACATCTATTTCGGCTTCACCGTAGCGCGCAATTTCACGGTTAAATCGCAGCTGAAATAAAGTGTTGAGTGTTAAATGAAAAATGTCCGCTTGAATCATCAGGCGGACATTTTTCATTTAACACTCAACACTCATTACACCGTAATACCTTCGGCCACTACGCTTTGCACCTCGGGCACCATGCGCTTGAGCAGGTTTTCGATGCCCGATTTCAGCGTGACGGTTGCCGAGGGGCAGCCCGAGCACGAGCCTTGCAGGTTCACGGTCACGATGCCTTCGTGGTAGCTTTTGAAGGTGATGTTGCCGCCGTCCTGCTCCACGGCGGGGCGCACATAGTTATCGAGCAGGTCGATAACCTTCTGGGCAATCTGGCCTTCCTGCTGGGTGGGGTCGCCGGCGGTGGCGGCTTGGGCAGCTTTCTGCTCGGCGGCGGGGTCGACGGTGAACAGCGGGCCACCAGCCTCTACGTAGCTCTTCAGGAACTGGCGCAGCTCCGGAATAATCTGCGTCCAGGCCAGCTCGGGCTGGGTTTTGGTCACGGTCACGAAGTTCTGGGCGATGAACACGCGGCCCACGTAGTCGAACCCGAACAGCTCCTGCGCCAGCGGCGAGTTGGCAGCGGCTTCGAGGTTGGGGTAATCGACGCTCACGCCATCCACCAGCAGGTTCTGGTTGAGGACGAACTTCATGCTCTCCGGATTGGGAGAAGCTTCGGCATAAATGGAAACAGCAGACATATTATTGGCGGTTAGTTACTGATTGTGAGTGGCCGGAGGCTGCGACAGCGCGACCTTTGGGGCCGGCAAAGATACAACCGCGACGGGGCCGCGGAGGTTGCAAATGTACCTACATTGGTTTTGTGGCACATAGTAACGCCGACTCACGCTACAACTGGTTGGCTCGGGCGCGCAGCAGCAGGTCGGCCAGTACCAGCTGCGTCATGGCCTCCACGATGGGCACGGCGCGGGGCAGCACGCAGGCATCGTGGCGGCCGCGGCCCACCAGCGTGATGCTTTCGCCCTGGTCGTTGATGGTTTGCTGGGGCTGCAGCAGCGTGGCCACCGGCTTGAACGCGACGCGGAAGTAAATATCCTGCCCGTTGCTGATGCCGCCCTGGCTACCGCCGCTGTGGTTGGTGCGGGTGCGCACGGCCCCGGCCTCATCGGTATAAAACTCGTCGTTATGCACCGAGCCGGGCAGCTTCGTGCCTTCGAAGCCCGAACCGAACTCGAACCCCTTCACGGCATTGATGCTGAGCATAGCGTGCCCCAGCAAGGCGGGCAGCTTGTCGAAAACGGGCTCACCCAGGCCCGCCGGCACGTGGCGCGCTACGCCCGTAATCACGCCGCCCACCGTATCGTGCGCGGCCTGGGCAGCCCGAATGCGCGCCTCCATCAGCGCGGCGGTTGCGGGGTGCGGGCAGCGCACCGGGTTGCTGTCGATGAGGCTCAAATCCAGCTCTTCGTAGCCCAGCGGCAACTCTACCTCACCCACGGCCGACACGTAGGCGGCCGTTCCGATGCCGAAGTGCGCCAGCACTTTCGCGGCCACGGCGCCG
>NZ_BAAGZM010000119.1:0-9458 GCF_054778495.1 Hymenobacter agri | reverse complement strand
GGCCATGCGCCTCTACCCGCCCGCCTGGATGGTGGACCGCGTGGCCCTGGCCGACGACGAGTTTCAAGGCCTGCGCATTCCGGCCGGCACGCTGTTCTCCCTCTACTTCCACGGCCTGCACCACGACCCGAAGTATTGGGACGCACCCGAGGAGTTTCGGCCCGCCCGCTTCGGCCCCGGCCAGGCCCGCCCGGTGCAGCCCAACGCCTACGTGCCCTTCGGCGGCGGCCCGCGCCTGTGCATCGGCATGCAGTTCGCCCTTACCGAAATGCACCTCGTGACGCTGGAACTGCTGCGCCAGTTCGATATCGAATGGGTGCCCGGCCAGCCCGAAGCCACGCTCCAGCCCCTCGTGACGCTACGCCCGAAGCACGATTTTCGGGTACGGCTGCGGTTACGCTGAATTGCTGGAAAAAAGAACGTCATGCTGAGCTTGTCGAAGCATCTCTACCGCGCAAGTAAAATCAATTACTGCTGCGGTAGAGATGCTTCAACAAGCTCAGCATGACGTTCTTCGAAAAGTTACGCCCCGCGCTACTCCTTCAGCAGCTTGTCAATGGTCTTATTAAAACCGTCGATTTCTTCCTGGTAATATTTGCCCGTGCCCGGCCCGCTGAAGCCGGTGTGGATTTTCCGCACGTTGCCTTTCTTATCGAGGAAAATGGTGGTGGGGAAAGCCAGGAACTTCGCCAGCTGCGGCAGCGACTGCGCCACCGAATCCTTGTTGCTCACGCCCGCAAACGCCACGTCGTAGCCAATTTTGAACCGCTCGCGCATGCTGCGTAGCTTGGGAGCCGATACCGCATAGTCGCCGCTGCGCTCGTAGCCCAGGCCGATGATTTCGACGCCGCGCGCCTTGTTCTTCTCGTACCACGGGGCCAGGAAGTTGGTCTCGTCCATGCAGTTGGGGCACCACGAACCCAGAATTTGCAGCACCACTACTTTGCCGCGGTACTTGGCATCGGTGGGCGAAATGCTGCCGCCTTCGACGACGTTGGGGAATTTGAAATTCAGCCGCGATTCACCCTTTTTGAGGTAGGTGAGCGTGTCGGCATCGGGCAGCTTGGCCTTGGGGTCGGGCACGGCCGTCCAGGTTTCGTGGCCCGACTTACCGGAGTAGAAGTCGCCGAACAGCGTATTGGGCGCGTATTCTTTGGTGATATCGACCGGCTCCTTGGGCCCGTTGTGGGCCGTGAACAGGAAGGCATGGCTGCCGTCGAAAGTGCTCACGCGCATGGTTTGCCCATCCACGCGGCCACTGAGGTAGCGGTAGTCGCCGGTGGTGGTGAGGAAGGTGCCGGTGAGCTTGTCGCCTTTCTGGGTGAATACGCCCGTGGCGGGGTAGCTGTCGGCACCCTCGGCGAAAGTAGCCCGCCAGGTACCGCCGAAATTGCCCGTAGCCTCGGCCGACTTAGCGGCCGGAAACAGCTCCTGCGTGCCGGCCGAAGCCGTGAGCGGCACGCGGTAGGGCGTTTTCGAATCGTATTTCACCCAAGTGCCTTTCAGCTTGTCGGCGCCGTCGGCCCGCACCACCAGCGCCGCATCGAAGGCGTGCAGGCGGATGGTAGTGGAGTCGCCGGCCGATTTAATATCGTCGCAGCGCAGACGCTCCTCGCCGTTCAGGCCCTGGTTGATGAGGTAGACTACTGGCTGGCCGGCTTCGGTTTTTACCTCAAACAAAAACGGAATTTCCTGGCCTTGCGTGGCCAGCACCCCGCGCCAGGGGCCGGGCGCGAGCGTGGGCGCACCCGCCGCGCCGCCCGTGGCCGTTTCGGATGAAGAAGTGGAAGGAGAGGAGCAGCCGGCGAGGCCCAGGCCCAGTGCGGCCGCAGCCAGCAGGGAAGAAGAAAATGCTTTCATGGTAAGCGCAAATGTGCGAACAGAACCCCAACAACCGCACGTTGGTCGGTTAGGTTGTCGGTGGCTTGACTTTTCGGTTGATAAATGCGGCCATCTGCCTTGATTTGAGCACGAAGTCTTGTCGTACCAGCAGTTTCCTACCGCGCCCGCACGGCCGTCCAGGTTTCAGCTACCGCTTTATCCGCATAGAAAAGCCCTTTTAGCGAGCCATCGGGCAGCTTTTTGGCTTGCAGTAGCACCCCGGTGCGCCCGTCGAAGCTGGAGATGCCCATGCCGTCGCCTAGCGCCGCGCCCGACAGGTACGAAAAGCTGCCGTTCGTGCCCGTGAGCTTGCTGGTCAGCTTGGCACCGTCCTGCTTGATAACCAACGTAGCCGCCGCCGACTTGCCGCTGCTAGTTTTAATGGTGGCCTTCCAGGTGCCGGCAAAATTGGGTGTGGCCGCATCTGGCCGCAGCGGACTTTGCTCGCCATAGATGGCGCTGAAAGCCGTGCGAACGGTCTTTTTGCCGTTGGGCTGCACCCAGGCGCCGGCCAGGTGGTCGGTGCCGTTGGCGCGCACTACCAGCGTGGCGGCGGTGCCGGGCAGGCTGATGACGGCCGAGTCGCCGATGGGGCGCACGGTGTCGCAACGCAGCCGCTCCTGGCCTTCGGGGCCTTGGTTGATGAGGTAGGCAATGGCTTTGTTGTTTTCCACGGCCACTTCGAAACCGAAGTGCACCGCGTGGTTTTTGACCATCAGATAGCCTTGCCAGCGGCCCGGCTTCAGGCCGGCCGGCAGGGCCACGTCGCTGGCTTGGGCGGCTGTTGGCGCGGCATTTTCAGTGGCTGGGGTGCTGGCGGAGCCACTGGCCGCGTCGGCTGCGGGAGCGTCGGCATTGGCCGGGTTGGGGGCTTCGCTGGTTTGAGCAGCTTCTTTTTTAGTGGTGGTCGTGTCGCAGCCGGTGAGGGCCAGTGCAGCGGCGGCCAGCAGGGGCAGAGAAAATACTTTCATAATGCAGGCAAAGGTCTGAACAGATGCCGAACTACTGCATTTGGCTGCGGGCAGTTGCCGCGGTGGGTTTCGCCGCTGCAAAAATGCGCACTGCGGCCGCTGTAGCCCCTTCGGCCCAACGCCACCCGCCCAACCTGCGTTTACCCTGGATAACCGCCGCCCGGGCTAGGTCCAACTTCGCGTGGATACTACCTTTGCGGCCATCACCCTCTATTTACCTCGCATCCTATGGCTTTCGACCTGGAAATGATTCGCGCCGTGTACGCCGGCATGGGTTCCCGCATCGAAGCGGCCCGCGCCGCGGTGGCGCGCCCGCTCACCCTCACCGAGAAAATCCTCTACGCCCACCTCTACGGTGGCGATGTTAAGCAGGCCTACGAGCGCGGCGTTTCCTACGTCGATTTCGCCCCCGACCGCGTAGCCATGCAGGACGCCACCGCCCAAATGGCGCTGCTCCAGTTCATGCAGGCCGGCAAGGCCACGGCCGCCGTGCCCTCCACGGTACATTGCGACCACCTCATTCAGGCCAAGGACGGCGCCACCGCCGACCTCGCCGAAGCCAACTCCGAGAACAAGGAAGTGTACGACTTCCTGGCCTCGGTGTCGAATAAATACGGCCTGGGCTTCTGGAAGCCGGGCGCGGGCATCATTCACCAAGTTGTTCTCGAGAACTACGCCTTCCCCGGCGGCATGATGATTGGCACCGACTCGCATACCCCCAATGCGGGCGGCCTGGGCATGATTGCCATCGGCGTAGGCGGTGCCGATGCCGTGGACGTGATGGCCGGCATGGCCTGGGAATTGAAGTTCCCGAAGGTTATCGGTGTGAAGCTGACTGGCAAGATGAACGGCTGGACTTCGGCTAAGGACGTGATTCTGAAGGTGGCCGGCATCCTCACCGTGAAGGGCGGCACCGGCGCCATCATCGAGTACTTCGGCGACGGCGCGGAGGCCCTGAGCTGCACCGGCAAAGGCACCATCTGCAACATGGGCGCCGAAATTGGCGCCACCACCTCGGTGTTCTCGTACGACGAGAAAATGGGCGACTACCTGCGCGGCACCGGCCGCGCCGAGATTGCCGAAGCCGCCGCCGCCGTGCGCCAGCACCTGCGCGCCGACGACGAGGTGTACGCTGACCCCGCCAAGTTCTACGACCAGCTCATCGAAATCGACCTGAACACGCTGGAGCCCTACGTGAACGGCCCGTTCACGCCGGACGCCGCCTGGCCCATCTCGCAGTTCGCCGCGGCCGTGAAAGAGCACGGCTGGCCCGAGAAGCTGGAAGTGGGCCTCATCGGCTCGTGCACCAACTCCTCGTACGAAGACATCACCCGCGCCGCCAGCATCGCCAAGCAAGCCGTGGATAAGGGTCTGACCGTGAACGCCGAGTTTACCATCACGCCCGGCTCGGAGCTGGTGCGCTACACCGTGCAGCGCGACGGCCTGCTTGACACCTTCGCCGACATGGGCGGCGTGGTGCTCGCCAACGCCTGCGGCCCGTGCATCGGCCAGTGGGCCCGCCACACCGACGACCCCAAGCGTCGCAACTCCATCATCACGAGCTTCAACCGCAACTTCGCCAAGCGTAACGACGGCAACCCCAACACCCACGCCTTCGTGGCCTCGCCCGAAATCGTGACCGCCTTCGCCATTGCCGGCGACCTCACCTTCAACCCCCTCACCGACACCCTGCAGGGTGCTAACGGTGCTGTGAAGCTCGACGAGCCCCAGGGCGTGGAAATGCCCCCCCGCGGCTTCGCGGTGGAGGATGCCGGCTTCCAGGCGCCCGCGGCCGACGGCTCGGGCGTGCAGGTGATTGTGAACCCCACCTCGGACCGCCTCGAGCTGCTGGAGCCCTTCAAGGCCTGGGAGGGTACCGACCTAATGGGCCTGCGTCTGCTCATCAAGGCCCAGGGCAAGTGCACCACCGACCACATCTCGATGGCCGGCCCGTGGCTGAAATACCGCGGCCACTTAGATAACATCTCGAACAACATGCTCATCGGGGCTACCAACGCCTTCAATGGCGAGGCCAACAAGGTGCGCAACTTCGCGGTGCAAGGCGACGACTACAGCACCGTGCCGCAGTCGGCCCGCTCCTACAAGAGCATGGGCATCGGCACCGTGGTAATTGGCGATGAGAACTACGGCGAAGGCTCGTCGCGCGAGCACGCCGCCATGGAGCCCCGTCACCTCGGCGTGCGCGCCGTGATTGTGAAGAGCTTCGCCCGCATCCACGAAACCAACCTGAAGAAGCAGGGCATGCTCGGCCTCACCTTCGCCAACAAGGCCGACTACGACCTGATTGAAGAAGGCGACACCATCGACATCCTCGGCCTGACCACCTTCCAGGAAGGCAAGCCCCTGCAGGCCCGCCTGCACCACGCCGACGGCGACACCGACCTCATCACCCTCAACCACACCTACAACGAGGGCCAGATTGAGTGGTTCAAAGCCGGCTCGGCCCTGAACCTGATTCGCATGCGCGAAGCCGGTCAGACGGCGTAAGTATCGTCAGTCAGCCGCTTAAGCCACAACGGCCGCCTCGGGAAACCGGGGCGGCCGTTTATATTTATTGCCCCGCTGAAACCTCTTCCTTCCCATGAAAGCAAAAAAAGCCCTGCTACTGGGGGCGCTACTGTTACCCGTGTGGCCTGTGGTAGCTCAAGTCGAAACTAAACCGGTGCAGGTGCGCACGTTTGAGGGTGAAGTGGAGGAGTACAACGTGCTGGTAACGGATAAGAAGGTGCGACAAGGCGCTTATGTGCGTTACCGACCCATGACGTTTGCCGGCATCGCAATCATGGAAGCGGGCAGTTACGACCACGGTATGAAAGAAGGTGAATGGCGGGTTTTTTCGCAAGACCGGCCGTGGAACTGCCTGTTGAATAAAGGTGGCTATCATGCGGGGCAGCCGGAAGGCATGTGGTCGTATTACCACTTCAAGCTAGAGCGCGGCAGTCCTTTTGGGCGGGGTAACAGCCTAGCCGCCACGGCCACACCCAACGGCGCCGGACCCACGGCCGGGTATTCAGTCAACACCAGCGATACCACGGCTGCACTGCAGGCGCAGGGTTTGTACGCGCAGGGCAAGCGCGTGGGCGTGTGGCTGTATTACGACCGGCAGGGGCAGGTCATCCAGAAGGTCGACCACTTCGGCCAGCACCTCCTATACTGGCGCGCCGAAAGTGGTTCGGTAGTAAGTGGCGCGGCAGCCGCAACTCATCCGGTACTGTATTTAGGAGGAAAAGAGCGCCTGAAGGAAGAAGTGTATCATAGCTTAGACAGCCATTTCAACACGATATACGGCGTGGCCAAAAGCGGCGCGGTAGAGTTTCGGGTGGCCGTGGATGCTACCGGTCAGCGTACTGAGGTAGCGCTGGCGTCTGGGGCCAGTCCCACGCGGTACGAAAAGCTGCTGCTGGCTGCCCTGGAACGAGTGCCCGCAACCTGGTTGCCGCAGGCGGCAGCCGGCGAGCCAATAGCCGCCGACTACCGCATCCGCATCACTACCCGCGCTGAAACGCACGAAGGCCGCCCCGTGGTCGGGTTAGCGGTGGAGCCGCTGGGTGAGTAAGTTTCACGGCGCTGTTGGCAAGCTGTAGCCGCTGGCACTTAGGGCCCGTGCATATAGTGCGCCCGCACAAAGAACGTGCGTTTTCGTTTATGAAAACTTTCCTGCTGCTACTCAGCTTATTTTTCGGCCACCTGTTGGGCTACGCCCAAACCACCCTGCCCTACGGCCATAATCCCGCCGCCGGGCACTACCAGCTGGTGCGCGGCGTGAAGCTGTACTACGAAACCTACGGCCAGGGCCCGCCGCTGCTCCTGATTCACGGCAACGGCGATAACATCGCGGCTTGGGCGAAGAACATCCCGTACTTCGCCAAGCGCTACCGCGTCATTGCCGTGGACAGCCGCGCCCACGGCAAATCCATCGACCCCGGCGACTCGCTGAGCTTCGAGATGATGGCCGACGACTTCGCGGGCCTGCTCACGAGTTTGCGCATCGACTCGGCCTACGTGCTGGGGTGGAGCGATGGCGGCATCAACGCGCTGGTGCTGGCCATGCGCCACCCCGAAAAGGTGAAGCGGCTGGCCGCCACCGGCGCCAACCTCTGGCCCGACTCCACGGCCCTGATGCCGAGCCTGTGGCGGCAGCAGCAGCGTGGCTACCGGGATAATAAGAACGTGAAATTCACCGACCCCAAGCGGCGCAACGACTGGAAAGTGTTTTGTCTCGACGTGTTTCAGCCCAACATTCCGCTCTCGGCGCTGCGGCGGGTGCGGGTGCCGGCCTTCATCATCGCCGGCGACCGCGACGTGATTCGGCCTGAGCATACGGTGGCCATCTACCAAAGCCTGGCCCACGCCTGGCTCTGGATTGTGCCCAACAGCGGCCACGCCACGCTGCAGGAGCACGCGGAGGAATTCAACCGAAAAACCGACGCGTTTTTTCGAGCTAAAACCATGCTGCCGCTGGCCCACTAGCCTGGCTGCCCGGCGCGGCCAGGTTAGCGAGCGAGTGCGCACCTCGCCCCGAATGCCTAACTTGCCGGACCTTGCCCACACCTCATGGATTTAAAAGAACTCGAAAACGGCGTTAATCCCGACACGCACTGGTACTACCAGAGCAAGAAGCTGCCGCTGCTGCGCTTTGCTGAGCAACTGGCCAAGTCCGGCCGGCCGCTGACGATTATTGACATTGGCTCGGGCTCGGGCTTCTTTGCCTACGAACTGGAAAAGACCCTGGGGGCCGCCATTGCCAAGGTGTGGCTGGTGGACATCGGGTACTCGGAGGTGGAGATGGCGGCCACGCGCGGGGCCAAGGTGGAGAAGGTGCACGACGTGCCAATGAACGTGACCGACGGCCTGTTCATCATGATGGACGTGCTGGAACACCTGCCCGACGACCTGGCCATGCTGCAGCGCGTGAAGGCCGCCAGCGTGGGCGACCACAACCACTTTTTCATCACGGTACCGGCGTTTCAGTCGCTGTGGAGCGGGCACGACGTATTTCTGGAGCACTACCGCCGCTACACCATTCCGATGCTGAGCGGGGTGCTGCACCAGGCCGGCTTCCGCCGCATCCGCAACTACTACCTCTACGGGGCGCTGTTTCCGCTGGTCTGGACGGTGCGCCGTTTGAACAACCTGCGCAAAAACGAAGCGGCTTCCAACATGAAGCCCTCGCACCCGCTGGTGAACAAGGTGCTGCTGGGGCTGAACTCGCTCGAAATGAAGTTTTCGCGCGCCAACCGCGTGGCCGGCGTCACGTGCGTGGGCGAAGGGCGGGTGTAGAGCGGGCGCTGAGTAAAGCAGCACGACGTTTTTAGTACCGCCGGCGGCCTCAATAGCTCAGGTCGAACCGGCCATCCGTTACTGTGATGGAATCGTGCCCGCCGGTGCCGTTATAGAGAGTGCCGGCAAATGTGCCGCTCACGGTGTGGTTGAAGCGGTTGAGCTTGCGCACCACCAGGCGCACTGGGCGGCGGTTGCTGCTGTGGTAATCGGCATAGCTCGAGCTCAGAAAGTCGATGGCTTGCATCTGCTCCACAAACCTGCCTGTGTAGCTGCGCGACGTATCGGCCCCCAGCAAGTGCAGGCCGCCAAGCGTATCGGAAGGCCAAATCTGGAAGCTGATGCCCATGTCGTAGAACGGCTTGCTGTTACGCACGCCGCTCATCCGGCCGTTGACTTCGATGTGCGGCGGCACCGCGAAGCTGCCAGTCGATAGTACGCTGTTGGGCTGCCAATAGCTGCCGCCCAGTCCCCCCCGCTGCTCGTAGCTGCCCAGCACCGTCCACGTTTGCGCGCCCAGTATGCAGCCCAGGGTGCCGGCCCCGGTTTCGGTATAAGCCGGCAGCTTGGCTTTGGAAAACTCCTCGTTGTTATCGTATTCCATGCTGCACGATTTGGTGCAGGCGCTTAGCGGCAGCAAGCTGAGAATGGAGAGGAAGGAGCGAAGGCGCATGACGTAAAGGGAAAGGAACAGCAGCAAGATACCAGTACGGCGCAAGTGGTTGCGTCGGCTCATCCGCCACCCCGACGGTTCATCCGCTCCATCCGACGGTTCGGCAACGGGAAATTGAGCGCCGGCAGCGGCGCGGGCACCTTTGAAGCATCAAAACCGCCCGCGCCATGAAAACCCCGCTACTCCCGCTGCTCCTGCTGCTGAGCGCACCCGCCGCCCTACTTGCCCAAACGGCCCCCGCCGCCAAAACCCACCAGCCTACCACCGCGCCCACTCGCCTGCGCGGTACCGTGCGCGAGGCTGCCGGGCAGCCGCTGCCAGGCGTGAACGTGTTCCTGAAGGGCACCTTCGACGGGGCCAGCACCGACTCGCTGGGCCGCTTTGATTTTCGCACTATCGGGGCGGCTGGGCCGGCCGTGCTGGTGGTGAGCTTCGTGGGCTACGTGCCGCAGGAAGTACTGGTGAACCTCGGCGAGAGCCCCGTGAGCCTGCCCAACATCCGGCTGAAGCAGAACCCCGCCGCCCTCGGCGACGTGGTCGTGACGGCTGGGGCCTTCGAGGCCAGCGACAGCAAGCGCGGCACCCTGCTCAAGCCCCTCGACATCGTGACCACGGCCGGGGCCCTCGGCGAC
>NZ_BAAGZM010000118.1:0-9530 GCF_054778495.1 Hymenobacter agri | reverse complement strand
GGTCGGCGGGCGTGTAGCCGGCGCCCACGGCCCGCTGCCGCCACCAGAACGAGCCCGAAAACGCCCCGGCCCGCGCAAACGCCTCGGGGTGGTGCCACACCATATCGACGGCCGACAAGCCGCCGAGCGAAAACCCGGCCATCACCGCCTGCGTCGGGTTGGGTGAGGCATGGTATTTCGCCTGCGCGAAGGGCAGCAATTCGCTGATTACAAACGCAGTGTAAGCCCCGGCCAGGCTGCCCCGGCCGTTAAAATCGGGGTGGCCGGCGGTGCCGTACTCCTGCACGCGCTGCTCGTTGGCGTGCGGGGCCACCAGCACGAAGGGTCGCACGGCACCACGGGCATACAGCATATCGAGCGTGGCTTGCAGGTACAGGCGCTCCAGGTCCTGGCCATCGTTGAGGTAGAGCACGGGCAACGGACCGGCACCAACCGAACCGGGTGGTAGCACGATGCTGAGCTCCACCTCGCGGCCTAAGTGGGCCGAGGTCAGCACTTCGCGGCACAAGCGGGTACTGGCGGGCGCGGCGCCAGATAAATTCGAGTCGGAAAGCATCGAACAAAGTAACGCAGGCGAGCGGAGTTCGTACTTGCTTTGAAATATTAACGCAGCCGTTACCGCAGGTCCCTGCTTTCATGACTAGTTTGCTGCGCCGCTGCTACCGTCGCGGTAATCTTACCCCTAACACCATCCACCGTGCAGGAACAACACCGCCGCTTCTACTCGCATCATCTGGGCCAGGATATTGACATGCTGGTATTTGGCACCTGGGGCTACCCGGTGCTCATCTTCCCCACTTCCGGCGGCCGTGAGTACGAGGCCCGCGACTTTCAGCTCATCGAAGCTGCCCGCCCGCTGGTGGAAGCCGGCCGCGTGAAGCTTTTCTGCATCGACAGCATCGATAAACATTCGTGGTACGCTAAGCACTTGGAGCCGCGCATCCGGGTGCAGAACCACGTTTTCTACGACCAGTTTCTGAGTGAGGAGCTGGTGCCCATGCTGCAGCGAGAGTGCAACGTCGATAAAATTGCGGTGGCCGGGTGCAGCTTCGGCGGCTATCACGCGCTCAACTTCGCCTTCCGCCACCCCAACCAGGTGGCCCACCTGTTCACGATGGGCGCGGCCTTCGACATCCGCCAGTTTCTGGACGGCTACCACGACGACAACGTCTATTTCAACAACCCGCCCGAGTTCATCCCCGGCGCGCACAGCGAGCATTTCCAGTGGATGAATATCATCCTGGGCACCGCTGAGCACGACTTCTGCAAGCCGGCCAACTACGACATGTCCCGCATTCTGAGCGAAAAAGGCATTCGCCACCGGCTCGAGGTGAAGCCCCACGGCAACCACGACTGGCCCGTGTGGCGCGAGATGTTTCCGGAGTACCTGAGCACCATCCAGTAGTTGGTTTTGGGGGGTTGGTTGTTGGTTTTTGGCAATCAGGCACTAGCAATTAAACCCCCAAGCCAAACAACCAAAACCTAAAAACCAAGCACTAAAACACCCTTTCCCATGAAAAAAATTGGCATCCTCTTCGGGCAGGAAAACACGTTTCCGCAGGCCTTCGTCGACCGCGTGAACGAAAAAGCGCCGGCCGACATTCGCGCCGAGTTCGTGCAGATTAATCAGGTAGAGCAGCACGTCGCCACCGATTACGCCGTCATCATCGACCGCATTTCGCAGGACGTGCCCTTTTACCGCGCCTACCTGAAAAACGCCGCCCTGATGGGTACTGCTGTGATTAACAACCCCTTCTGGTGGTCGGCCGACGAGAAGTTTTTCAACAACGCGCTGGCTGTGCGCTTGGGCGTGCCAGTGCCCAAAACCCTGCTCCTGCCCAGCAAAGCCCGCCCCGATGACACTTCTGAGCGCAGCTTCCGCAACCTGAGCATGATGGATTGGGAGGCAGCCTTTGCTCACATCGGCTTTCCGGCCTACATGAAGCCCCACTCGGGCGGCGGCTGGAAAAGCGTGTACAAGCTGCACGGCCCCGAAGACTTTTTCCGGGCCTACGACGAGACGGGCCAGCTCGTGATGCTCTTTCAGGAAGCCGTGGACTTCACCGACTACTTCCGCTGCTACTGCATCGGCGGCAAGGAGGTACTCATCATGCCCTACGAGCCCCGCAACGAGCCGCACCTGCGCTACGCCACTGAGATGAAAACTACGGGCGAGGCCGGTAAAAAGCTGCTGGCCACCATGAAGGACTACGTGCTGAAGCTGAACGAAGGCCTGGGCTACGACTTTAATACCGTGGAGTTTGCCGTGCGCGACGGCATTCCGCTGGCCATCGACTTCGGCAACCCCGCGCCCGATGCCGACGTGAACTCCGTGGGCCAGCAGAATTTTGAGTGGGTAGTGGAAGCCGCTGCCAACCTGGCAATTGAGCGCGCTAAGGCCCAGGTGCCCGGCCAGGACAACCTAACTTGGGGCACCTTCGTGCACCCCACCGCGGCCAAAGCAGCGGCTGGGGTAGCCTCCAAGCCAACTCCGCCCGCTAAGCCCAAACCCGCGCCCAAAGCAGCCGGCACCGTGAAAATTGGCAGCCCCGTGCACGAAACCAACGACTTGGGCGCCACCGGCGCTCCCAAGCCGGGCGCCCGTAAGGCCGCCGGGGCCATAAAGCCCGAGCCGCCCACCGGCGAGGTCCCCGCAGCCGGGAAAGCTGCGGCTAAAAAGCCGGCCGCACCCAAAAAGCCAGCTAAAAAGGCCTAATAACCCTAATCAAGCGCGTTTTCTACCTGATTGCCCTCCCAGCCGAAACCACTTGGCTGGGAGGGCTTAAATCCCGCCGCTTATGTCGCTCCCCAAGTTCACCCTCGGCATCGAGGAAGAGTTTCAGACCATCGACCCCAACACCCGGGAACTGCGCTCGCACCTGTCGCAGATTGTGGAGGGCGGCCAGATGACCCTGCACGAGCAGGTGAAAGCCGAAATGCACCAAGCCGTGGTGGAAGTGGGCACCACCATTTGCAATAACATCAGCGAAGGCCGCGACCAAGTGCTGATGTTGCGTCGCCACGTGATGGAGCTGGCCGATAAGCAGGGCCTGAAAATTGGGGCGGCCGGCACGCACCCGTTTTCGCGCTGGCAGGAGCAGCCCATCACGCCCGATGCCCGCTACGATAAAATCGTGGAGGAATTGCAGGAGGCCGCCCGCTCCAACCTCGTTTTCGGCATGCACGTGCACATCGGCATCGAAAACCGCGAAATGGGCGTGTACATGATGAACACGCTGCGCTATTTTTTGCCGCACCTGTTCGCCCTCAGCACCAACTCGCCGTTTTGGGAAGGGCGCGAAACGGGCTATAAGTCGTTTCGCACCAAGGTGTTCGAGCGGTTTCCGCGCACGGGCATTCCGGGATTTTTCCACAGCGCCAGCGACTACGACGAGTTTATTGCGCTGCTCATTAAAACCGGCTGCATCGACAACGGCAAGAAAATCTGGTGGGATTTGCGCCTACACCCGTTTTTCGACACCATCGAGTACCGCATCTGCGACATGATGCTGCGCGCCGATGAAACCATTTGCGTGGCCGCCATCATGCAGGCGCTGGTAGCCAAAATCTACAAGCTGAAGATGCAGAACCTCAACTTCCGCATCTACCGCAGCGCGTTGGTGAAAGAAAATAAGTGGCGCGCCGCCCGTTACGGCATCGATGGCCGCATGATTGATTTCGGCAAGCAGGAGGAAGTGCCCACCCGCCAGCTCATCTTGGAATTACTCGATTTCATCGACGACGTGGTGGACGAGCTCGGCAGCCGCCACGAGGTAGAATATGCCCTCAAAATAATGGAAATGGGCACCGGCGCCGACCGCCAGCTCCAGGTATTCCGCGAAACCGGCGACCTGCATCGCGTGGTCGATTTCATCCTGCAGGAAACGGCTCACGGCCTGTAAATCTGCCTTATCTATTCTAACTTTGCCCTGCCAGCGCCCGCCATTCGGTGGGCGCTGCTACTTTTTAGCAACGCAGGTGGGCCGCCTTTTTGCTCGCTGCATTTTATTGTTTATTGCTTGATTATGCTGAAGCCAATTCGAATTGCCATCCTGGATATGTATAATAATGCGGCCAACGAAGGCATGCGCTGCATCCGGCAGCTACTGCAGCGCAGCGCCACCGAATTGGGCACCGAATTCCAGGTCGACACCTATAATGTGCGGGCCGCAAACCAACTGCCGGGCCTCGACTACGACGCTTACATCTCGACCGGCGGCCCGGGCAGCCCCCTGGCTTCGGATGAGCCCTGGGAAGTGCGCTACTTTGCATTCATCGATGCACTGCTGCTGCACAACCATACTCAGCCGGTGAAAAAGCATTTGCTGCTGATTTGCCACTCCTTCCAGCTCGTGAGCCGGCATTTGGGGCTGGGCGAAGTGGGCAAGCGCAAATCCACGTCGTTTGGCGTGCTGCCAGTGCACCTCACCGAAGCCGGCGAGGCCGAACCCGTTTTTGCGGGCCTGCCCGAGCCCTTCTACGCCGTCGATTCGCGCGATTACCAACTGACGGAGCTGCACACCGAGCGGCTGGCGCAGCTGGGCGGTCGGGTGCTGTGCCTCGAAAAAGAGCGGCCGCACGTGCCGCTGGCCCGCGCCATCATGGCCATTCGCTTCACGCCCGAAATGCTGGGCACCCAGTTCCACCCCGAGGCCGATGGCGAAGGCATGCTGCGCTATATGCTGACCGACGAGCGCAAGCAGCAGGTTATCACGGCCTACGGCGAGGCCAAATACGACGAGATGGTGCGCCTGCTGGCCGACCCCGGCACCATCGAGCACACCGAATCCATCATTCTGCCCACGTTTTTGCGGCGGGCGCTGGCCCACCTGGTGCCTGCCCCCATCTTAGTATAGCCCCGCCCCTACTCCTTTCCCATGATTCCGGAACCCCGCCGCCGCTACAACGCCGCTTTCACGCCCGCGCGCTACCAGGAAATGCTGGCCGACATTGACCGCCAGCTGCCCGGGCAGCTCGATTTTCGGGTGGCCGAGTCGCCGGTGTTCGTGCCGGCCGGCCTACGCGACAAGCTCATTGCCGCCGGCGAAAGCATCATCGACGTTATTGAGCAGCCCGATTTTCGGGCCCGCACCGACACCGCCATTCCGGCGCACCAGCGCGTGCCCGGCCCCGAAGGCCGCCCCGAGTTCCTGACCTTCGATTTCGCCGTGTGCCGCGACGCGCAGGGCGAGCTGGAGCCCCAGCTGATTGAGATGCAAGGCTTTCCTTCGCTTTACGCCTTCCAAGGCTGGCTGCCGGGCGAGTTCGCCCGCTTCTTCACCATCCCCGATTCGGTATCGCCCTTCATCGAAACCGCCGACCTTGCCAGCTACATCGCGGAGATGTGCCAGTTCCTGCTAGCCGACGAGCCCGCCGAAAACGTGGTGTTGCTGGAGTTGTTTCCAGAGCGCCAGAAAACCCGCGTCGATTTTGCCCTCACCAAGCAATTCTGGGGCATCGAGCCGGTGTGCCTGACCAAGGTGCGCAAGCGCGGCCGCGAGTTGTTCTATGAAAAAGACGGCCGACTGGTGCGCATCAAGCGCATCTACAACCGCATTATCTTTGATGAGCTGGCCCGCTACCCCGACCTCGAAACCGAGTTTCACCTCACCGATGCCGACGTGGACGTGACCTGGGTGGGCCATCCCAACTGGTTTTTCCGCATCAGCAAATTCACACTGCCGCTGCTCAGCGGGCCGTTTGTGCCGCCCAGCTACTACCTGCATGAGTTGGCGGAGTACCCGGCCGACCTCGAAAACTACGTGCTGAAGCCGCTGTACTCGTTTGCCGGCGCGGGCGTGCGCCTGCACGTAACAGCCGCCGACCTTGACGCTATTGCCGACAAAAACCACTACCTGTTGCAGCGCAAGGTGCAATACGAGCCCGTGGTGCAGTCGCCCGACGGGCTGGTGAAGTGTGAGATTCGCCTGCTCTACATCTGGCCGGCCGGCGCGGTGCGGCCTCGCCTGCTCACCGGCCTCAGCCGCCTGAGCCGCGGCGAGATGATTGGCGTCGACTTCAACAAGGATAAGGACTGGGTGGGCGGCACCACGCCGCTGTTCGAGCGCTAGGGCTGCGCGCCAGCAACGTCGGGCCCGGGTTGCGCGTAAAGCCCGGCAATAATTTTACCATTGCCCACGCACCCATGTCTTCACTTGCCGAAAGAGGCCTCCAGCTCTCCAAAAACGCTATTTTCAACGTCTTCATCGGCCGCGCCACCAAGCTGCTGGGCAAGCCGTTCAAGGTAGTTGCCATTCTCAACGAAACCGCCGACAAGCTCGCCGATAAGGATAGCAAGGACAATAAATTCAAGCAACTGTTCGATGTGGCTTCCACGCTGGTGCGCTTGGTGCGCAACTACATCAGCGGCGACTACCGCGAGGTTGCCACCGGCACCATTGTTTCGGGCTTTGCCGTGCTGCTCTACGTGCTGTCGCCCATCGATTTGGTACCCGACTTCATTCCGGTACTGGGCTTTCTTGATGATTTGAGCCTGATTAGCTGGTTCCTGGGCAAGTTTCAGGATGAGATTGCCAAGTACCGCGCCTGGGAAGACTCGCACTCCGGCGCAACGGCCAGCCTTGACGCCGGCCCCGACCTGGCGGCCCGCCCCGCCACCAGCGACACCCGGCAGCCGGCAGTAGCCGAACTGGGTCATTCGTAATCCAACCCGGCCCGCTGCCGATATTTACTGCCCCGCCCGGCCGCGCTGGCCGGCGGGGCATTTTTATTTTTCCTGCGTCCTCGCCCTGGCACATTCCGGCGCTTGCTTGTTTCTATCGCAATACCTGCCCTGTGCGGGCCGTTTGCCTGCTTGCTGCCTATGCCCACGTTTGTCGTTTCCATCCTGCTGCCCGAGTCGTTCGACGACGACTTTATTGCCCTGATACCGCGCCACCGCGATTTCATCAATCGCCTGCTGAACGAAAAAATCATCGAAACCTACGCCATTAGCAGCGACCGCAGCCGCGGCTGGGTCACAATGAACGGCGACGACGAAGCCGCTGTGCGCGCCGTGGTCGAGCAGTTTCCGCTGTATCGGTTCATGCATGGCGTGGAAATTGATGAGCTGTTTCTTTTCGATACCGTAGCCTCACGCTTTCCCCACATCAGTCTGAACTAAGGCAGCGGGCCGCTCGAGCGGCGGCGCGCAGTTCTTCACCTTCCGAACTCTTTTTTTCTATGTCTGCGTTTTTCGCACCCTTTGGTCCGGCCCTGCGCCGGGCCGTCCCGCTGGCTTCGGCAGTTGTTCTAATGGCCGCCACACCGGCCGCGGCCCCCATTACTACCGAGCAGCTCACTGCCCGTATGGGGGCCGCTATCGAAGGCCTGAAATACCTGCGCTGCACCGTGAAAGCCCAGGAGCGCATCGAAGGCAGCATCCGGCAGGCGCGCAGCATCATGAAAATTGCATACAAGCCGCTGCGTATCTACATCAAAAACCAGAAGGGCGTGGAAGTGCTGTGGCTGCAGGGCCAGAACAGCGGCGATGCCTGGGTGAATCCGGCGGCGTTTCCCTACGTCACGCTCAGCCTCGACCCCAACGCCAAGCTCATGCGCAGCAACCAGCACCACACCGTGCTGCAAGCCGGCTTCGGCACCATTTCCGACCTGCTACGCACCACCGGCCTGCGCCAGGACCTCTCCTACAGCCGCTCGTTCAAGTACGTGGGCGACAGCACCGTGATGGGCCGCCCCAACTACGTACTGCGCTCCGACTATCCGCAGTTCCGCTACGTGAGCTACAAAGCCGGCGCCAACGAAACCATCGCCTCGGTAGCCGAGCGGTTTGGCTGCGGCGAGTTCCGCATCATTGAGCGCAACGGCCTCACCATCGGTGAGAAAATCCCGGCCGGCAAGGTGCTGCAGGTGCCCAACGCCTACGGCCGCCGCACCATCGTCTGCATCGACCCCAAAACTTACCTGCCCACCGTGGTGCAGGTGAACGACGACAAAGGCCTGTTCGAGAAATTTGATTTTTCCGACGTGGTACCCAACCAGCCCATCCCAGCCGAGGAATTCAGCAAGGATTACAAGGGATACAAGTTTTAGGTCTTTACTGTCATCCTGAGCAAAGCGAAGGCCCTTATTCCATTAGAATTTTCTAACGGAATAAGGGCCTTCGCTTTGCTCAGGATAACAGCGAAAAATTACCTTCTCATCGTTTTCTCAATGTGGTCCCACATGTCGGAGGTCAGCATTTCGAGCTTGTTGAATTCGCCGGCACCGTTCAGCCACTCGCCGCCGTCGATGGTCACGACTTCGCCGTTCACATAAGCCGAGAAGTCCGACACCAGGTAGGCGGCCAGGTTGGCCAGTTCCTGGTACTGGCCCACGCGCTTGAGCGGCACGCTGGCGGCCGGGTCGAGCTTGCTGGCCAGCGGCTCGGGGAACAGGCGGCTCCAGGCACCTTCGGTCGGGAACGGGCCGGGCGCAATGGCATTGGAACGAATGCCGTATTTCGCCCATTCAACTGCTAATGAGCGCGTCATGGCCAGCACGCCGGCTTTGGCCGTCGCCGAGGGCACTACAAAGGCCGAGCCCACCGAGGCATAAGTGGTGACGATGTTGAGGATGGTGCCGGGCTTTTTGTCGGCAATCCAGCGCTTGCCCACGGCCAGCGTGCAGTTGTAGGAGCCGCGCAGCACAATGTCCACAATCACATCGAACGCCTTGTGGCTCAGCCGTTCGGTGGGGCTGATGAAGTTGCCGGCCGCGTTGTTCAGCAGCACATCTACGCCGCCGAATTCCTGGATGGTGCGCTCCAGCATGGCTTCTACCTCGTCGTACTTGCGCACGTCGCAGGCAATGGCCAGCACCTTGCCGCCGGTTTGCTGGCGCAGTTCATCAGCGGTTTTTTCCAGCACGTCGAGCTTGCGACTCGTGATGGTGACATTGGCCCCCAACTGCAGGAAGTAGGTAGTCATGGCTCGGCCCAGGCCGGTGCCGCCGCCGGTTACGATAATGGTTTTGCCAGCCAGCGCGTTATCGCGCAGCATGGGCTGGGTGTAGGGTGCGTTCATGCAAAAAGTTGAAATAAAAAAGAGGGTGGGTGCAAGTAGCCTAAGGCCGAAGGTACTAGACGAAACCGTCGAACCTCCACCGTGCGCCATCGGGTGTCAACGCGACCGAATCAGCTGGTTAAATATAGGCGTTTCATAATTTATTCGCACCTTCGCAGTTCCAAGCACCCTTCTTTATCTATGACCAGTTCCATTTCCGGGGGCTCCACGAGCACGGCTTCGGGGGCGGAATTTCCCAGCGTACTCGTGCTGGGCTGCGGCTGGCTGGGCATGGCCCTGGCCCGCTCGCTGGTGCAAGCTGGCCACCGCGTAGTCGGTACCAGCACCACCCCCGAAAACCTTGATATCATGCAGGCCGCCGGCATCGAGCCGCACCTGCTTCGCCTTGGCTCCGACTTCGGCCCCGCCGCCGACGCTCTACTTCATCGCCTGCTGGCCGATACCGACGTGCTCGTGCTGAACGTACCGCCCCGCGCCGCCGCTGCCGGCACCTACCCCACCCTGCTG
>NZ_BAAGZM010000117.1:0-9571 GCF_054778495.1 Hymenobacter agri | reverse complement strand
CTGACCGAAGTAACCGTGACCGGCGCCAAAAGCCTGAACCAGCGCGTGGTGAGCGCCGGCAAAATGCCCATCGCACCGCTCGACAACCCGCAGGCCACGCTCACCATCGAGCGGCCGGTGCTGGAGCAGCAGCAGGCCCTGCGCCTGAGCGACGTGCTGGCCAACGTGGCCGGCGTGTATGTGATGGGCGCCACCGGCGGCACGCAGGAGGAAATTGCCAGCCGCGGCTTCGCCTACACCAGCGCCAACACCTTCAAGAATGGCGTGCGCTACAACAACGGCATCATGCCCGAGGTGAGCTCGCTCGAGCGCATGGAAGTGTTGAAGGGCAGCGCGGCCATCCTCTACGGCAACGTGGCGGCGGGCGGCATTCTGAACTTGGTGACGAAGAAGCCGCAGTTTGAGCGCGGCGGTTCGGTGGGACTGCGCTTGGGCAGCTTTGGCTTCGTGAAACCGCAATTCGACGTGTACGGCGCGGTGGGCGGGAGCCAGAAAGTAGCGTACCGCCTGAACGGCACCTGGGAGCGCGCCGACAGCTACCGCGACGGGGTGAAAAGCAACCGCGTGTATGTGAATCCCTCGCTGCTGTTCCGCCTCAGCCCCAAAACCGACCTCGTGGTGGAAGGCGACTACCTGCGCGACAACCGCACGCCCGACTTCGGCATTGGCGCCGTCGATTATCAGATTTCGGACTCGCGCAGCCGCTTCCTGAACACGGCCGACGCCACCAACGCGACCAACCAAACCAGCGCCACGGCCACCCTCACCACGCGCCTGAACAATAGCTGGCAGCTGCGGGCGGTGGGCGCCTTCCAGCGCTACGCCAACGAGCTGCAAAGCGCCAGCCGGCCCACGGCCAACGTCATCAAGCCCGGCCGCAACTACGGCAACTGGCTGCGCAGCCTGCAACGCTCCGAAACCGCCGAAAACTACTACCTCGCGCAGCTCGACCTCACGGGCACGTTCCGCACCGGCGGCATCGGGCACACGCTGTTGGTGGGGGCCGATGCCGACCAGTACAACACCAACACGCTGGCCTACGCCACGCAGGCCTTCGATTCGGTAAACATTCTGAACCCCGGCCGCCAGCTGGGCCGGCCCAAAGGCACTGCCAGCGGCTACGATGCCCTGCGCTACAATACCCGCACGCTGGGCAATACCCGCCGCGCCGGCTTCTACGCCCAGGACCTCATCAGCCTCACCAGCAACCTGAAGCTGCTGGCCGGCCTGCGCTGGAGCTACCAGGAAACGCCCAGCGACGTCTATACCTACCCCGCCGCGCACGCGGCGGCCAACGGCCCCGCCACCGTGCGCGAAAACCGCCGCTACGACAACGCCTTCTCGCCCCGCGTGGGCCTGGTGTTTCAGCCCACGAAAACCACCGC
This sequence comes from Hymenobacter agri, assembly GCF_054778495.1. Classification (NCBI taxonomy): domain Bacteria; kingdom Pseudomonadati; phylum Bacteroidota; class Cytophagia; order Cytophagales; family Hymenobacteraceae; genus Hymenobacter; species Hymenobacter agri. The sequence goes on along the minus strand of NZ_BAAGZM010000117.1, from coordinate 8,186 downwards.
GCTGTTTGCGTCCTACGCCAATTCCTTCGCGCCCCAGGCCAACACCGTCACCGACAACCAGGGCGGCAGCCTGCCGCCTTCGCTGATTGACCAGTTCGAGGTGGGCATCAAAAACGATTTGTTCAAGGGCGCGCTGTCGGCCAACGTGACGGCCTATCAGATTGTGAATAATAACCAGGCCCAGGTGATTCAGCAGTACCTCGGCAACGGCCTCAACCCCAGCTATAACCCCAACTTTCCCAGCGCCCAGGAGCTGGCCGGGCAGGTAACGAGCAAGGGCGTGGAAGTAGATGTGCAGAGCCGCCCCGTCAACGGCATCTCGCTCATTGCCGGCTACAGCTACAACAACACCGCCTACACCCGCAGCACCCTCTACGCCGACGGCAGCCGCCTGCGCTACAACCCCGCCCACACGGCCAATCTGAGCCTGTTCTACTCGTTCGCCAACGTGTTTGCCAACAATGCTTTGCTGCGCGGCCTGAGCGCCGGCGCCACTGGCTACTACGTGGGCGACCGCGTGGCCGGCCGCAACCCGCGTCTGCTCTACGACAAAGACGGCAACCTGCTCACCGACACCAACAAGTATCTGCGCGTGCCCAACTACTTCCTCTTCGATGCCTCGCTGGGCTACACCTACGACCGGTTTTCGGTGCGCCTGAAACTGGCCAACCTGCTGAATGAGCTGAGCTACAACGTGCACGACGACAACAGTGTAAACCCCATTGCCCCTCGAAACTTCAGCGCGACGCTTAGCTACAAGCTGTAAGTCACGGCGTTGAATTTCAGTCTGCTTATCTTCCTTTTTTCTGTAAAACCGCCGCACTTTCCCCGATGACCCCCACCAAGTCGCTTTTCCGCACCGTGCACCTGTGGCTGGGCCTGGCCACCGGGCTGCTCATCGTATTCGTGTGCCTGACGGGTAGCGTGCTGGCCTTTGAGAAAGAACTGGAGCAGGCGTGGCACCCGGCGCGCTACTTCGTGGCCCCGGCGGCCATGCCGCGCCTGCCGCTGGCACAGCTGGCCGCCGCCGTGCAGGCCGCCAAGCCCAAAGCCAAAATCAGCAGTTTCAGGCTCTACGCCGACCCAGCCCGCACCGTCGAAGTCAGCCTGGCGGGGGGAGAGCAAGGGGATAAAAAAGGCGATACGCGCCGCGGCGCCGAAGGCATGGGCCGGGCCAATGCCCCCGGCCAGCCCGGCAAGGGAGGCCCCGAAAAAAGCGGCAAAGGCAAGGGTGAAGGCGGCCCCCGAATGTTCATTAACCCCTACACGGCGGCCATCACCGGCGAGCTGAACCCGCGCGACAACTTCTTCAAAACCGTGGAAAAGCTGCATCGCGGCCTGGTGGCCGGCCCCACCGGCAAGCTGGTGATGGGCGTGAATGCGACCATCTTCCTGTTCATCCTCGGCACCGGGCTGGTGCTGTGGTGGCCCACGGCCCGCAAGGCGCTCAAGCCCCGGCTTACCGTAAAATGGGGCAGCAGTTGGAAGCGGCTGAACCACGATTTCCACATTTCGCTCGGTTTTTACGCCTCGTTGTTTCTGTTCATCATGGCCCTCACGGGCGTGGGCATGTCGTTCGATTGGGTAGGGGAGGGCATCAACAAACTCACCCACTCGCCCCTGAAACGGCCCGAGCCACCCACCTCGGCCACCGCCCCAGCCGGTGCTGTGCCCCTTGCGCCCGATGCCGTGCTGGCCCTAGCCCGCCAGCAGGCCCCCGACGCCGAAACCTATACCGTGCAACTGCCCAAGGAGGCGGCCGGCAGTATTCGCGTGGCCGTGCTGCGCCCCGGTGCCCTCACCGAGAATGCGACCGATGAGGTATTCCTCGACCAGTACACCGGGCAGGTCGTCGGCCGCCAGCCATATGCGCAGCGGCCCGTGGGCCAGCGCATTCGCGGGCTGTTCAAGCCAGTACACACGGGCGCTATCGGTGGCTGGCCAACTAAGCTATTGGCCTTGGTTATCGGCTTGCTGGGCGCTACTTTCCCCATCACCGGCACGCTGATGTGGCTGAACCGGCGGCGCAAAAAGCAGCGTCAGCCAGCGCCAGCGCGGCACGAGTCAACGGTTCAAGCAGTCGGGTAAGACGGCGGGAGCAATGCCAGCTTAATGAAGCGGCTGGAAGTGGGCCGGCATATTTTTTTGCCATTTGTCAGGTACACGGGCAAACATCATAGCGCATGCGCACGTAATAGGATGTTCACCATTCGGTTTCCTGATTCGGGACACTTTTCCAGAAAGGGTACTGTGTGCTAGGCATCGGGCTTTGTTAATGTAGCTAGTTTTCAACCGATTGCAGGCAGTAGATTAGGGTGGCAAAATGGTTGTATGCGGGTAGGTGGATTCAATAAATCACCTACTTATGCATAACTTATATCACCTAATTCGTCTCGTATTAATTACTGTCTTCTGCCTAGGGCTTTCGTTGAATAGCTCGGCTGCGTTACGCCAGTCAGCCACTAGCGTAATATCGTATCGGAACGTGGCCAACCGGCAACAGGCTGTCGATAATTCATCGGCTACTGCTGCTACCCTAACCGCCCCGTTATTAGGCAGTGCCAATCTGCGGCTAGGGTTTGCTTCGACGGTGCCCGAAGGCGGGGTGGCCGGCTTGATTATTCAGCCGGGCTCCAGCCTTGATTTGTCGCTGTTGAGCAGCATGGCTATTCGTACCTACATGGGCTCTGGTTCCGGTTACGAAGAAGAGTTGCCAGTCAATAGCCTCATTAACTTAAGCCTGCTTAACGCCGGAGGAGCAGTTGCCGTGGAATTCACGGCACAAAAGCAATTCAATCAGATTGAGCTGCGCATCGGTGGCTTGGTCAACGCCAGCTTCGATGTTGACGTATTTTCGGCCTATGGCGCGATGGCGGCCCCACTGCCGGTTGAGCTCATGGCGTTCCAGGGTAAAAGCACGGTGGGCGGTACGGCCCTGACCTGGAGCACGGCTTCGGAGCACAACAGCGACTATTTCGTGATAGAGCGGGCCGACAACTCGCCGGAGAATTTCCAGCCCATCGGCAAGGTGCAAAGCGCCGGTGCTGCCACGCACCGCACCGATTACAGCTTCGCCGACACCCACCCGGCGGCACTGAGCTACTACCGGCTGCGGCAGGTCGACCGCGATGGTACGACTAGTTTCAGCTCCGTCATCGCGATGAAAAGAGCGGCCCTGAGCCAGGTGCTGGCCGTTTATCCAAATCCGGCGGCCGAAGCAGTGAGCATTGCCGGTACGCCCGGCACCCGCTTCGCAGTGCTCGACCAGCTCGGGCGGCAGCTACAAGCCGGTGAAATACCGGCTGGTGCTCAGCCGGCCCTCGATGTGCGAGTCCTGCCCAACGGCGTGTACTTCGTGCGCGACCTGGCGACGGGATATAGCACCCGGTTCGTGAAGGCCGCCGCGGCTGAATAATGGCCGGCTGATTAATGCCCCGATAAATAAAAGGCTCCGAATGTTTGCATTCGGAGCCTTTTGCTTACGCGAGGGTTTCCCAGCCCAGCTTGAGAATAAACGCGCTGACGACGACCAGAAACAGCACCCGCACGAAGCCCGTGCCCTGGCGCATGGCCACGCGCGCCCCCAGCATGGAACCCAACACGTTGCACGCCGCCATGGGCAGCGCCACCTGGTACAGCACCTGGCCCGTCGACACGAAGTAGGCCAGCCCGGCAATATTGGTGGCCACATTCACCACTTTGGCCGACGCCGACGCCGCCAGAAAGTCGTAGCCAAACAGGCCCACGAAGGCAAATAACAGCAGGCTACCGGTGCCTGGACCAAAAAAACCGTCGTAAAACCCGATGCTCGCGCCCAGCGCGATGCCCGTCCACAATTCGCGGCTACCGTGCAGGCGCGGCGCATGCAGGCTGCCAAAGTCCTTGCGCCAGAAGGTGTAGGCGGCCATGAGCACCAGTAGCGCCAGCACCAGCGGCTTCACCAGCTCCTTATTGAGGCCACTTACGGCGTGGGCGCCCAGCAGCGCGAAGCAGCCCGCCACTACGGCCGCCACCGCCACCGTACGCCAGCGAATGGGTACATCTGTGAGGCCGCGCAGGTAGCGAAATGCCGAAGCCGAGGTGCCCGCCAGACTGGCTACCTTGCCGGTGCCCAGTACCGTGGGCACCGGCGTGCCTTTGGGCAACAGTAGCAGCAGGGCTGGCAACTGAATGAGCCCGCCACCGCCCACCATCGAGTCGATAAAACCGGCCAACGCGGCGAAAAAGCACAAATAGAATAGCCCAGGAATCATCAGCGTATTGACAGGCGATGCAATGAAGTTATGCGCGAAGTTTCGCGAAGTGAAAAGAGGTTTCGCAAAGTTGACGTGCTGCCAACCCTCGCGAAACCTCTTTCGACCTTGCGTAACCTTGCGCTATTAGAACGGCGGCTCTTCGCCGAAGCTGTTGCTTTTCGGGAAGGGCACCGGCGACTCGTTAATCTTCGAGCCCAGGCGGATGGTGGTAGGCGCGAAGGCGGGTTCGCTGTCGAAGTTGCTGGCGGGCAGGCCCATGGGCTGGTACATGCCGGGGTCGAAGCCACCGCCCATGCCGTCGAGGTCGGCGAATTTGGTGAACTTGCCGATGAACTTGAGCTGTACGGTTTCGAGCGAGCCGTTCCGGTGCTTGGCGATGATGACCTCGCCCACGCCCTGCGTCGAGTTGCCCTCGGCATCCTGGTCGAGGCCGTAGTACTCGGGGCGGTAGAGGAAGATAACCATGTCGGCGTCCTGCTCGATGGAGCCCGATTCACGCAGGTCACTCAGCTGCGGCTTTTTGTCGCCACCGCGGGTTTCCACCGAGCGCGAGAGCTGCGACAGCGCCAGCACAGGCACGTTCAGCTCCTTGGCAATGCCCTTAAGGGCCCGCGAGATGCTGGCGATTTCCTGTTCGCGGTTACCGCCGCGGCCGTCGGTGTTGCCGCTCATCAGCTGCAGGTAGTCGATGATAATCATCTGTACATCCTTCTGCGAGCGCAGGCGGCGGCACTTGGTGCGTAGCTCGCGGATGCTCAGGCCGGGCGTATCGTCGATGTAGATGGGCGCGGCCGAAAGGGCCGTGATTTTGTGGTTGAGCTGCTGCCACTCGTGGTCGGCGAGGCTGCCTTTTTTGATTTTCTCCGAGTCCAACTCTGCCTCGGCCGAAATCAGACGGTTGACGAGCTGCAGCGAGGACATTTCGAGCGAGAAAATGGCCACGGCTTTCTTGAAGTCGACCGCCGCGTTGCGCATGGCCGATACCACGAAGGCCGTTTTACCCATGCCGGGGCGCGCGGCAATAATCACCAGGTCAGAGGGTTGCCAGCCGCTTGTGACGCGGTCCAGCGCCGAGAAGCCGGTGGGCACGCCGGTGAGGCCGTCGCTCTGGTTTTTCTTTTCCTCCAGCTCCTTGATGGCCTTGCCCATCAGCGAGCGCATGTCGTCGAAGTTCTTGCGGATGTTGGCTTCCGACACTTCGAATAGCGCCGATTCGGTGTCGTCGAGCAGCTTGAACACGTCGGTGGTGTCCTCGAAGGCGTCGCGCTGAATTTCGCTCGAAATCCGAATCAGCTCGCGCTTGATGGCGGTTTCGGTGATGATGCGGGCGTGGTATTCGACGTTGGCGGCCGAGTTCACTTTCAGCGTGAGGTTGGCCACGTAGAAGGGGCCGCCGGCAGCTTCGAGCTCGCCCATCTCGCGTAGCTCGTGCACCACGGTGAGCTGGTCGATGGGCTCCGACTTGTCGAACAGCCGAATCACGGCTTTGTAGATGCGCTGGTGCTGGTCCTTGTAAAAGCTTTCGGGCTTGAGCAGGTCAATCACCGAGGTGAGGGCGTCTTTTTCCAGCATCAGGGCACCGAGCACGGCCATTTCGAGCTCGGGGGCCTGGGGCGGCAGCTTGCCGGCCGTGCCGATGTTTTGCGGAACCACTATGCCGCCCCGATTATTCCAGGCTGCCTTGGCACGGGCGGCGGATTGTTTCAGGCGGTCATCCATCTGGTCGGGCATAGGGCAGGAGCGGGGTAACTAAGGTAACGAAACAGCGGGGACAACGCGGCCGACCCGGAAAATAAATCCGGGCCGGCCGCGATATACACAAAGTTAACCCCGGCGGCCGGGAAAAGATTAGCCCACCCGCCCGATTCTTTTGGGCCGAGAATGGCGGCGGCGGCTGGCCCGTCGTACTTTCGCGGCCCGATAATTCTGGCTGTCAGCGGCTAGATATTGCCGAAGCGACAGCCGAAAGCCGAACTTCTGCGAAGGTTTCCGGCCGGTGTTTCGTCATTGGCACCACTGTTTGCTGACAATCAATAACTAATAGCTACCGATTTGGAATCCGCCCCAAGCCCCGCTCAGCCCACCCGCCAATCCGGCGAAGCCATTCACCTCATCGCGGTGGGCGGCAGCATCATGCACAACCTGGCGCTGGCCCTGCACCGCCGTGGCGCCCGCGTGACGGGTTCTGACGACGAGATTTTTGAGCCCGCCAAAAGCCGCCTGGCCGCCGCCGGCCTGCTGCCGGCCCAGGAAGGCTGGGACGCCGCCCGCATCACGCCCGACCTATCGGCCGTCATCGTGGGCATGCACGCCCGCCCCGACAACCCCGAGCTGCTGCGTGCCCAAGAGCTGGGCCTGAAAATCTATTCCTTCCCCGAATATATCTACGAGGCCAGCCGCGACAAGCAGCGCATCGTGATTGGCGGCTCGCACGGCAAAACCAGCATCACGGCCTGCATTCTGCACGTGCTACGGTTTCATGGGCGCAAGTTCGACTACGCGGTGGGGGCCCAGCTGGCGGGCTTCGATTTGATGGTGCAACTGACGGACGACGCGCCGATTATCATCATTGAAGGCGACGAATACCTGTCGTCGCCGGTCGACCGGAGGCCCAAGTTTCACCTCTACCAGCACCATATCGGTGTGATTTCGGGCATCAGCTGGGACCATATCAACGTGTTCCCGACCGAGGAAATTTACCGCGAGCAGTTCCGCATCTTCGCCGATATGACGCCCAAAGCCGGCGTGCTCATCTACGACCGCGACGACGAGCAGGTGCAACTCGTGAGCGTGCCCACCAACCCCGACGTGACTTACATCGGCTACGGCCCGCACGAGCACATCATCCGCGACGGCCGCACGTATTTGCTCAACAAAAAGGATGAAGAAGTGCCCGTGCAGGTATTTGGCGAGCACAACCTGCGCAATATTTCGGCGGCCAAGGAAGTCTGCAAGCAGCTGGGCATCAAAGGGAAAGACTTTTTCCGGGCGGTGGCCACGTTCCCCGGCGCGGCGCGGCGGCTGGAGCTGGTGCGCGAAGGCGCTACCTCGGTGGTATACAAGGATTTCGCCCACGCGCCCAGCAAGCTCAAAGCCACGGCCACGGCTCTGAAAAAGCAGTTTCCACAGCGCAAGCTGGTGGCCTGCCTGGAATTGCACACCTTCAGCAGCCTGAACCCGGCGTTCCTGCCGCAGTACGCGCACTGCTTCGATGCGCCCGACGTGGCGGTAGTGTACTTCAACCCCCACGTGCTGGAGCACAAGCGCCTGCCACCGCTGGCCGCCGCCACGGTAGCCGAAGCCTTTCAGCGGCCCGATATCAAAGTCATCACCGACAGCGCCGAACTGGCCGCCTTCCTGCGGGCGCAGGAGTGGACCAATGCCAACCTGCTGCTGATGTCGTCGGGCACGTTCGACGGACTGGATTTGGCGGCGTTGGCCACCGAAATCACTGGCTGAGCATGAAGCCGACGCTGCTACTGCTGCACGGGGCGCTGGGTAGCCCCGCCACGCTCGGGCCGCTAGCCGAAGCATTCGCCGGCGATTTTGTGGTGCATACGCTGGCCTTCGCGGGCCACGGCGGGCGGCCGGTAGAGGCGGCCACGTTCACGCTGGCGCACTTTGCGCAGGAAGTGCTGGCTTTTCTGGCGGAAAACGAAACTGGCCCGGCGCATGTGTTTGGCTACAGCATGGGCGGCTACGCGGCCCTTCTGGCCGCCACGCGCGAGCCCCGGCGCTTCGCCAGCATCAGCACCTTGGGCACCAAGCTCGATTGGACGCCCGAGGCGGCCGCGGCCGAAACCCGCTTTCTCGACCCCGATAAAATTCTCGCTAAAGTGCCCGCTTTTGCCGAAACCCTACGCCAGCGCCACGCGCCCGCCGACTGGGCGGCCGTGCTACGCGCTACTGCGGCGCTCATGACCGCCGCTG